>DAOVJK010000021.1 GCA_030673265.1 Pseudomonadota bacterium
AAACCATGTATTTCATTTGGTACAAACTGTGACCTTGATATTCCACAGCAAACCAAAGGATTAACACATAAGTACAATCAGTTAAAATGACTTTTCAAAAATACTCATGAAATATGCTGGTTAGATGCATACAGAGCAGGATTCGAGAATGATGCTCGCCTGCCTGACCGCAAATCATTACGGATACTTTACCCTTTAAAAATAAAGCTGGCCCGCACCTTGACCTATCTAGAATAGTCAAAGGCATCATAGCCATTTTTCATTACAACACGCCTTTTGAGGGAATGCAGAGTATAGGGAAAAGGCTGGTAGCTTTCCTGAGCAAAGAAATGAAGATAAAAAGGGCTTGACGGGTTGTGGATACTTTAATGTATCCTAAGCTAATTTACGGGCCGAGACGGACCACGCTTATTGCGTAACGATTTACAGGGGAAAAATGGTACAGATTGGCAGGATAAATAAACTTAAGATCAAAAGAATCCGGGACTATGGCACTCACCTTGATGGTGGTGAGTCAGGGGATATTCTCATGCCGAGAAGGGATGTTCCTGAGAATTCCCAGCCAGGTGACGAGCTTGAGGTCTTTGTTTTTGCCGACAATGAAGGGCGGCTGCGGGCAACTAGCCAAAAACCCTATGCGACAGTTGGTCAGTTTGCCAAATTGCGGGTGGTAGCTAACTCAGCAGTGGGCGCCTACCTGGACTGGGGGCTGCAACAAAAAGATCTGTTTGTGCCAAAGGGTGAGCAGCAGGACAGAATGGAGGTTGGCAAATCGTACGTAGTATTTGTTTCTCTTGACGAGGAAAGCAAGCGCATCACCGCCTCTGCAAAGTTGAATAAGTTTCTTGATCGGCAGCCCCCGAATTATGAGGAGGGCGAAGAGGTAGAGCTCCTGATCTGTGAGCAAACGGATCTTGGCTATAAAGCGGTGGTTAATCATAGCCATTGGGGCGTGATCTATAAAAATGAAGTGTTCCAGCAACTGCACCTCGGCCAGGCTCTTAAAGGCTTCATAAAAAAGATCCGCGAAGATCTCAAGATTGACTTGAGCCTGCAACAATCAGGCTATCAAAAAGTCGATGATATTTCCCTGGCCATTCTTGAAACCATCAAAGACCATGGCGGCAGGATTGCTGTTACGGATAAAAGTCCGCCGGAAGATATCTATGCCTTGTTTGGGGTAAGTAAAAAAACTTTCAAAAAGGCAATCGGCACCCTCTACAAAAAGCGGCTTATCTTCATCGATACTGAGGAGATCCGGCTTGCCAAGTGATTGGTGAGAGGGTGGCAGGACTGCTTGGAAGTTCTGCTATAAGAAAATTTTTGCCCGCAGGTCGATATGACGGAAAACCCGGTTTGAGCTGTTGTTGAGGGTTGTTCCGGTGAAGAAAAATTCTGCTCGATCATCTCGATCGGTAGAGCTGAGATACCTTCCCGTAGTCGCCGCATTCGGAGAATTTCTCCCCAGCCGCGCTCAATCTTTCTTTTTATCCCCTTTGTTTGTCAGATGGTGCTTAGGAAAATCTGGTTCTCAGATAGAGCGATTCCACCTTCTTTCTGGCCCAGGGTGTTCTGCGCAGGAGTTTGAGGCTCGAGTTGATGGTGGGATCCGTGGTGAAGCAGTTGATGGGGATCATCCTGCCAAGTTTTTTCCAGCCGTAGTGCTCAACCAGGCGAGTGAGGATCATTTCCAGGGTGATGCCGTGCAGTGGGTCGTTGTTCTGGGGCGTGCTCATGCCGCATCCTTGTTGTTGACCTGTTCCAGGGCCAAGTAGAGCTTGCGGCCCACCCAGGCGTCGGTGGCCGCATACTGGACCTGGTGTGGGGCGAGCACATCCTTGGCCCAGTTGGAGGTCTGCGCGCCTTTGGAGATGCGAAAGCCCAGTAGCACGGCAGCCAGTCCCCGCAGACCGTGGTTTTTGATGCCCGCTTTCTTGGCCAGGTTGCCAAGATCCATAAAGCCTGCGGCCTTGAAATTGGCCAGCTTTTTAAGCTCGCGGATGTCGTAGTCCAGGGCCACCCCGGACTTGATGATAGTTGGGTTGGCCAGGAGCTCGCGCAGGGGTTTTGCCAGGCCCAGCTGTTTGAACTGGAAGATGAAAACTTCTTCATCAGTTGCCAGCTGCAGGAGCGAAGGCGAGTAGCTTTCTCCCTTGGTGTATGCGGGGCGGGTTTCCGTGTCAAAGCCGAGCAGGGTGTGACCGTCAAGCTTGGCCATTGCCGTCGCCAGCTCGTCTCTGGTCCGCACGACGCTGGTCGGCCCAGTCCATCCCTCCATGGGGCAGGAGTTTATCTCATCCTTGCTCATCCGCCGGTCAAAGCCTGGTCGGTCTGTTTTGCTGTGGGTCATCTGTTTCGTAATCCGTTTTTGTTTTTTTCTGTTCAGGAATGGGTGTCGCTAATGGCCGGGACATCATAAGCCGATTTACTTTTTTTTGCCACCTTGAGAATTTCGGTAGTCCTCTGAATTAATCGAACAGGGGATAAATCTCCTCGCCAGATTTTTTCTCTTAAGATATCATCAACAACTCATAATTTGACAATTCACAACCTATCGTGCGAGCATCATAAGTAGAGAATTTCAAAACGCCGGGAAAGAAATTGTAACATCTTCTAAGTAAGATCGTTTAGCCCAACTGAGGATGGAAGGCGGTAAGTATAAGGACGGACAACAAACCATTTGTAGATACATCTTAAATGGAATCGCCCTTGTAAGGAGTTATTATGGTATCAGAATCAACGAACGGTGAAAATACACAACCGACAAGCCCGAAATCTCAGAAACAAACAGGGAAAGAACAAATACCTGTTGCTTCGGGAAAACAGATCGGTATTCGATTGCTTTATACCATTCTGTTTCTTGTCATCCTTGGAATCGTGTTGGTCATTGTTAAATTAGTGGTTGTCTTTCAATTCATTTATTTTTTCAGCACCCGGAAACCCAATGAATCAGTTCGGCAATTTTCTAACAAAATTTCCACCTATGGATATCGAATATTCCGATATATCACTTTCAACGAAAGCCAGCGTCCTTTTCCATTCACCGATTTTCCATCAGAATTGGAGCCCTACGAAGAGCAAATTACATTTGATTAAAGGATGTACTCATTAAATTAAGTGGCCCGACCCAGTTCCTGTTGGAGAAAAGAGAAATAATAATAGCTGTCCATGTTCTCTTAACCATGTTGACTATATGATGGACATCTGCCAATTAAGATAACCACTGACAATGTTACCTTTCTCAAATCAGGGGATTTCGTTATGGCCGAAAAACCAACTTATGAGGAATTGGCACAAAGAGTCAAAGATTTAGAAAAAGAAACCCTCAGGAGCAAAGGGGCTGAGGAGGAGATGCGGGCCTCAGAGGAAAAATTCTTTAAAGCATTTCATAATTGTCCTCTCCCCATGACCATCAGCTCCATTAAGGATGGAAGATATCTTGATGTAAACGAAGGGTTCATAATTATTACCGGTTATAGCAGAAAAGAAACAATTGGCACCACTTCTGTTGAATTAGGACTGATTTCACAAGATGATCGTAAAACCCTTATAAGAGAGTTGTTGGAAAATGGGCATATTAGAGACATTGAATTAACACTCCATAAAAAAAATGGCGAATTATTTTACTGCTCATATTTTGTAGAGATAATCACAGTCGATGGGAAACAAAGATTACTTTCCATTGCTCACGACATCACTGGTCCAAAAAGGACGGCGAATGAGTTGGGAAGAGCTTATGACGAATTAGAAATTCTAGTTGGGAAACGGACGAAGGAATTAATCAGAATTAACGAGCAGTTGAATCAAGAAATAAATGAACGCAAGCAGGCGGAAGAACAATTTCGTCTGAGTGAGGAACGATATCATACCGTGTATAACGTCGCCCCTCTTGCTTTTGTGCTCTGGGATTGTGATTGCCAGATCACTGACTGGAACAAGCAAGCGGAAGAGATGTTCGGCTGGTCTGCAGATGAAGTCTCGGGACGTAACTTCTTTGAATTTCTCATCCCCGAGGGAACAAGGCCTCATGTCGAGCAGATTATCGAAGCTTTGCTGACCGGTGCTCTTCCTCGTCAAAGTATTAACGAGAACCTGACCAAAAGCGGTGAGATCATTATCTGCGAGTGGAATAGTTCAATACTTTACGACAACAAAGGACACGTGAGTGGGGCAATTTCACTGGCCCTTGATATTACCGAGCGCAAGCAGGCGGCCGAAGCGCTTCAGCAGAGTGAAGAAAAGTTCCGTTCCATTTTCGAGATTGCGGGAGCAGCTATAGCCACCTTCTTACCTGATGGGAGTCTTTTGGAAGTAAACCCCGCACTCTGTAAATTTCTCGGCTATACCGAGGCCGAATTATTGAATCTCAAGGTCGAGGACATTACCCATCCTGACGACCGGAAAAGGACACGCCGCAGCTACTATGAGCTCATGGCGGGGCAAAAGCAGTCATTAAAATATGAAAAGCGCTATCTCCGTAAGGATGGTTCCACCGTTTGGGGGCATGTCGATGTGGCCTGTATTGTGGGTACCACTTTAAAGCCGATGTACTGCGTAGGGTTGACGCATGACATCACCGAGCGCAAGGAAATGGAGCAAGCGCTTCAAATAGCTCATGATGAATTAGAAAAACGGGTTGAAAAACGTACTGCCCAACTTGAGATGACACACGCTCAATTACTCCACTCAGAAAAACTCAGCGCTATAGGAAGATTGTCCGCCTCCATTGCCCACGAGTTCAACAATCCTCTTTTTGGTATCAGGAATGTCCTTGACGGAATAGAGAAAAGAGCAGCCCTTGATGAAGAAGATACTGAGCTTGTTGGTATGGCCCTTCTGGAATGCGACCGGATAAAATATCTGATCCAGGACCTACAGGACTTCAATCGGCCTACAAGTGGAATCAGGGCTCCCGTTGACATTCATAAGTCCATTGCCAGCATACTGCTGCTCTTGAAAAAGGAATTTCAGAACCAGAAAATAATGGTGGAAAAAGATTACGACACTCTAATACCTAACATCTGTGCAGTTGGTGACCAGATAAAACAGGTTCTTCTAAATATGCTGAACAATGCCAGTGATGCCATGTCTGCAAGCGGAGGTATGATAACGATCACCACCCATCTCCTCAACAACATGATAGCTATCCACATCCAGGATACCGGAACGGGCATAAAACCTGAGGATATGTACCATATCTTCGAGCCTTTTTTTACCACCAAATCTGAGGTCAAGGGCACAGGCCTGGGCCTTTCTGTGAGTTATGGAATTATCAAAAGGCATGGCGGGAGAATTGATGTGCACAGTGAGGTTGGCCAAGGCAGCATTTTCACCATTATCCTACCAATAGAAAAGGCATCAAGATGAGGAAGATAACCATTTTACTGGTTGATGACGAAAAGATAATCCTCAAGACCATCAGTAAATATTTGAGAGGAGAAGGGTATGATGTATCCACCGCAGAAAATGGGGATAGGGCCATTGTCAAACTTAACCAGCAACACTTTGACCTGGTCGTCACTGACTTGATGATGGAAGGTCTGGACGGCATCCAGGTCCTCAAACAGGCCAAAAAGAACGACCCGATGCTTCCTGTTATAATTCTTACCGGCTATGGAGATATGGTCACGGCTATTGATGCCCTGCGGTTGGGGGCAGATGATTATTTGCTCAAACCATGTGGTAATGAGGAGTTGCTCTTTAGGGTGTCAAGTTGTCTTGATAAATATGAGCTTAAGAAAAAAATCAAACTTTATGAAGATATTCTCCCCATTTGCGCAGTGTGTAAAAAGATCAGGGATGATACTGGCAAGGGACCAGGCGAAGGGGAGTGGATGTCCGTTGAAGCATATATAAACAATAAGACTGGTGTCCGTTTCAGTCATGGATATTGCAAGGAATGTGGTAAGGAGTTTCTAGATAGTATCCGTAGTGCAAAAGGGAAATAACGTACTGATCCGCGACCTTTCCAGAAGAAAAGGTGGCAAGCCTGCTCTTGGCTCTTACTCCTCTCATTCTCCTTTACTCCAACCAACTTAACCGACAGAAATACAATCAACTATGACCATCACTCTACAGGCGGAACAATCTTTTTGCATTTCGGGAAATTTGAACAATCCCCAAATTTAGTCCTGAGATGTGGCCTTTCCTAGCTACTCTCAAAACCATTTCCCCTGAGTAAGTCAGACATTCTTTTTCCGCGCTCCTGGCAACAGGTATATCCGGAGTTAACAAGCTGACCCTTTACCAGTTCTTGATTTTCACCCTGGGATCCTGGCAAGGCAAAAAGGTCTTGGCGAAGATATTCCTCTGCCCAGCCGGTCTTTTTGCAAAAGTCACGACCTTGTCAGAGAGAGGAACGGCAGGTTTTACTATACCAGTTTTGCGGCCAGTACTCTGGCCTTGGCCTGAACCTTTTCTGATATCACGGGATGGGGGGCGGTGGCGATCAGGCCGGTAAAGATCGTTCCTACCGGGGCGGCACCGATCATTTTGGCTGTCGTCTTGAGTTCTTTCAGGGTGCTAAAAAAAAGGCGACCCATAAGCCCGGGGGCCGCAGAGGAGGAAACCAGCACCGTCTTTTTCTTCGGCACCTTCGCTTTGCGATATTGCGGAGAGTTCATATCCCATGGCCAATAGGCATAAACCACCAGCCTCTCCATAAACCGCTTGAAAAGAGCGGTTACTGACCCGAAGTTAGTGGGCGAAGCGAGAATATAACCGTCACTTTTTTCGATCTTGTCGATCAAATCTTGCATGGCATCCTCCAGCACGCACTCGGCCGGCCCATCGCCGGGCTGCTGGGCGCACTTTCGACAGTTAGTGCAGAACTCGACCGGATAGTTACGCAGCAAAACTATTTCGACCTCTGCTCCTGATGCCTTCAAAGCCTCTGTCATGGTCCCGACAACCTGGTCGGTGACTCCATTTTTCCGGTATGACCCGTTTATCGCGAGTATCCTGGTCATGATTCTCCTGTATTTCTCTAAAGAGGCTGAGCTTCTCTTTGCCTAGGAGTTCGTAAGCCCAGTTCCCATGTCCGGATCTCACGGCCGATGGTGGCAAATTCTTTCTGGTTCAGGCTGGTAAAGCCAACCATCAAGCCACTGATCCCGGCAAGTTCTATATAATTTCCGGCGTTATCCTTGTTGACGGAGCGACATAAAGAATTGGTTTTCCGCAGGAGTAATCCCGGGGACACTTCACTTAATTATAGGCAACCAGCTTAAAAAAACCCGAAAAAGATGATCTGAATCAATCTACCCGAGAAACATCATTTCGCAAATAATTTGGCAGGCATAAGTAAAAAAAAGGCGGGGATGATGGGGTGCGCCAGAGGATAAATCTCCCTTTGACCCTTGGCGCAAATCGACCTGGGCTCAGGCTATAAAAGACCAGACCCTGCAGGCAGGAAGGCAAGTTCTTAAAATGCCCCATAAACTAACCGATCAATCGCCAACCGGCCATTACCTCCCAGCCCTATAATTCTTTTGAATCCGGGAAAATCACCCCGATCCACCAGAATGCTAATCTCCGGGGTCTAGGTCTGTGGGTGTAAATTATCAAAAAGAAAACAAGCCCCTTGCATTCCGTTTTTATTTGTGATGACAATAAATAGTGGTAAGAGAAAAAAAGGGTGAACTATTGCCCGAGGAGGAACCATGGAAAGAAGATTGAAGAGTCGTCACAACATTCCGGTGCGGGCAATCGTATCTTTTACCGACACCATGACCCAGGAGTTTAAAACCCTGAACATTTCCGGGGATGGAGCCTTCTTCATCACCGACCAGGCGAAGCCGGAAGGGACCAGGGTCTTCATGTCGTTATTCGTGGAAACCGGTCCCAACAAGCTGATCAAGAAAAAAGCCGTGGTCAAGCTAGAAGGCACAGTCAAGCGCCGCACCAGCTACGGGATGGCGATCTGCTTCGACCATCGTCACCAGTTCGCCTGGATGTAAGGGAGGAAAATCTCTCATTCTTTTCTTCAATGGTAATCGGCAATCTTTATATTTGGACACCATTGGCATCCCACATGAAACAGATCCGCCTTATTTGTTAATGGGATGAGGTGCTATTCTTGTCTGTTGCCGCCAAACTAACTCAAGGCGGTTTGCCGGATGGGGATACGCAGGTCATCGATGGTGGTGGAATGATGCTGTATAACCAGTTTACGTTTTAAGATACACGGGATGTGCCTTGGTATTATTTTTGTAAAAAGACCGGCAAATATTTTTCCGTTTTTCTTTGCAGGTGCAAGTTGTGGTCACAAAAAAAAGGTTTAATCCTGAGGGATAATATCGTCACGGGTTAATTAAGAAGGTGGGGAAATGGTCAACGCAGCCATTGAGAGCGTTAGGACGGCATCATTACTTGACCAGGAAGTTCCAGGAAGAGATATCTCTTTGCAGGATGCTGCTGCCGTAATTTTTCAACATGAGAAGCGCTTCTTTTACCACGGTAGGTGAGAAACGGAGGCGAGCAAGTTTATCCAGGGGCATCTCCTGGGCCTTACTAAGGAAACGGGCGGTACTGATGGAAAAGTTGAAACCCGGCGATTGGCCCAGGTTGTTTGCTGATTTGCCACAGGTGCGGCAAATCAAGCCGTTTCTGGCCGGGTTGAAGCGGTAGGGGCCATCCTGATGGGCAAGGGGGGTGCCGCATTCGCTGCAGCCCTCCAACGCCGGTTTGTAGCCCAAGAGGGTTAAAAGCTTGATGTTAAAAAGGATCACTACCCAGGTGGCCGGTTGTTTGAGGTCTTCCAGACTGGTCAGGGCCCAGATTAACAGCCAGAAGATGCGTTCGTCTGGATCGTTCTCGCGGGTCCAATGGAGGATTAACTCACAGATCAAAGCAGCGGCAGTGAAGCGATCGTAGTTGCTTCTGATTACCGGGAAGGGATTGATTAGTTCGGCCTGATCAATGCGGGCCAGAGATGAGCTGTGGCTGTCAGTATAAAGTATTTCCAGGTGGCTAAACAGTTCCAGCTTATTGACAAAACGTTTCAGACTACGTTGGGCTCCCTTGGCGATACCGCTCATCCGGCCCTTGGATTTACTGTAAAAAGTGACGATCTTGTCTGACTCGCCGTAGGTTCTGACCTCAAGAACGACCGTCGGAGTTCTGCCGGATTTCATTCCGCGCTCCTCAGGAAGTTAAGGATTGCTGCTATTCGGAAGATCTGCAGGGATATTGATAATGGCCGTTAGGTCGTCAGTATCGCTAATGGCGAAAGGCTGGCCGTTAAGAGTAAGTGAAACGCCGGCCCTATTGTCGAGATCAAGGACGATGCTTTCATTGGCCTTCCATATTCTGACAATTCCGGCCTGGGAATTGTATCGAAGTTGCGGCTTGTCATCTACCTTAATGCGCACCTGCGAACTCTCCTCGAACCGGGCCTCCAGAACATATTTATAGTCAACATCTGTAGGCTCTTCAAGTTGTGCCGGGGCTGGGGTGGGGCCAGTTGCGACTGTAACGGTGACTGGCAAGGAAGCAGGTTTAATCTTCTGTTCAATTGGTTGGGCTGTGGCGGTCTTGGGCGGAGGCGTCGTTGGCTTTTCTACTGTAAGTGGAGATGATGACGTTGGTTTTTTTACTGTAAGGGCAGACGGCTTAGCCGCAGCGATGTTCTCGGGTTCAATTTTCTGTTTGGCTTGGCTCGCGGATTTTACGGCTGGTTTCCGGACTGCCGGCTTGGCAGGTTGCTGGGGCTGTTTTGCGATCTTTTTGGAAATCGGGTCTTTTTTCTGGTTGGGGGAGGGCTCGGTATCTGACAGTGGTGACGGTTCAACCGGTGAAAGAGTAATTTCAGGTTCTGGCTGTAGCTGACTGTTGGAAGGTTGTTCCTCTGATTTAAAGAAGACGCCGAGGATATAAAAAATAACCAGAATTGCCAGTAAGATCGTTACCGGCAGGGTTCTGTTGGGTTTTTTTATAAAAACAGACGTTTTGTCCAGTAGTTCACTGCCAATGACTGCATCCTCTTGCAGCTTGACAACTGGCTTGGAGGGGGCAAGATTTTCCTGGGATATGTAGTGTTTAAATGTGTCGACCGGGTCTAAGCCCAGATAAGTTGCATAAAGTTTGATGAATCCTCTGGTAAAGATTTCATCCGGTAATTTCCCGAAATCGTTTTCTTCCAGAGCCCTCAGGAATTTTACATTAATTCGTGTTGTTGCCGCGGCATCCTCTAATGTTTTCTGTCGGGCTTGACGGGTTCTTTGGAGAAGGTCCCCAAGGTTGTTGTTATGGCTGGTTTCATTGTCAGTCTGTTGGTTTGTCATGGCACAGTGTTTCCTAGATAAGTTCCTTGATGATGGCCTGATCCTTGATTTCCTGTAGCCATTTTTTATAGCGCCTATTAAGTTCCTCTTCCCGGAGGTGTTCAATAATCTCTGCCCCGACATCTGCAAAAGGGGCAAATTCCTGGGTGCCATCGATGTTTTTGGCAATCAATCGATAAAACTGATATGAATATGGGGTTTCAATTAACACGCTGGTTTGCCCCGGTTTTAGTCCGACAATTATTTCCTTCATATACTCGGCTAGTTCGTCCCCGGAGAAAAAGCCCAAGTCGCCGCCGTCTTTTGCCGAGGGCAGTTCGGAAAACGAGCGGGCCAGTTCCCTGAAATCCTGGCCAGCTATGGCCAGATTTCTGAGCCCTTCAGCTCTTGTCCTGGCTTTTTCTTGAGTATCTGAAGATGATTCCGGGGTTCCCCAGGTTATGCCGATTTGGAGGAGATGGTAACCCTCAGTGGTTTCCTGCTTAGAGTAAACCGTATCGTAATATTCACGGGCCTTCTCCTCGCTGATCACTATTTTGGATTGTACCTCGTAGTTTACCAGCCTTGAGCGGCGGATCTGGCTGGCCAGTTTATGGCGGTACTCGTCCTTGCTGACGCCTGTTTTTTGCAATTCAATGTATAGTTGAGCCGGGGTCAAGCTGTTATCCTGGCTGATCTTGGCGATGGCGTTATCGAGATCTTGCTCGGTAACGTTAATTCTCAGTTCTTGGGCTTTTTGGTTGACCAGAAGATCTTCGATGAGGCCGGCGAGCACCTGGCGTCTGGCCTTGGCTAATGCTTCATCAAGTTCGAGGGCCGGAGTACTCTGCCGGAGCTGGGTGAAGATGTTATGGCTCGCCGAAGCCAGTTCGGTTTGGGTGATAACCTCGCCGTTAACAATTGCGACAACTTTTTCAAGCAGTCTGGCCTGGATAGGATTGGAATTTAGGCAGATCAATATGGTTGCGGTTAAGATAAACAGTAGATAGCGGCAAGGGGGCATAGATTCAGTCATTAACTTGTTTTCCAGTGGGAAGTGATTAGCTGTCAGTGAAAAGATCGGAATGATAGTCTTTTCGCTCTTATTTAAGTAGCACTCTGCAGGAGGGCGCGCAATATTTTTTTGGCCTCCTGGATAATAGTTTCAGCCTGGCCAGACTTGACTGTAACTACCAAGCGGCTGTCAGGGGTCAAGCGCATGGCACCCTTTGATGAATTAATGATCTCTAAAAGCTGCGTCGGACTGACCGGGGTACGCTCCGTAAAAGAAAAAACCAGATTCATTTCACCCTGATCAAGACGGTTGATTTTCAGTTTAACCAGGGCCTCTTTAAGGGCAATGACATCCAGGAGATTAATGGTTTCATCGGGCAGGGCGCCATAGCGATCCCGGAGCTCTTCCTTGATGTCGGCCAGGGCCTCTTCGCTATGGCAGGAGGTTATCTTTCTATAGGTGATATAGCGCAGATCGGTGTCCTGGATATATTTTTGGGGAATGAAGGCCGGCAAGAGCAGGTTTATCTCTGGTTCCAGATCTTCGTCGGCCAGATCTTCTCCACCCGCGGCCTTGCGCTTCAGGTCCTCGACGGTCTGCTGAAGCAGGTCCAGATAAAGGTCATAACCTACCGCGGCAATATTGCCGCTCTGGGATTCGCCGAGGATATTGCCGCCGCCTCTGATCTGCAGATCGCTCATGGCCAATTTGAAGCCGCCGCCAAGTTCATTGAACTCCATTAAGGCCCGCAATCGTTGCTGGGCATCGCCTGAGAGCCTCTCCATGGAAGGGACTAATAGATAGGCGTAGGCCTGGGTGCTGCTACGGCCGACCCGGCCGCGCAGCTGATAAATTCCGGCCAGCCCTAAACGGTCCGCCCGGGTGATGATTATGGTGTTGGCATTGGGAATGTCGAGACCTGATTCAACAATGGTTGTGCAGACCAGAACATCAATCTCCCCGTTGACGAATTTTACCATGATCTCTTCAAGAGTCCGGCCGGGCATCTGGCCGTGGGCTACTGATATTCTGGCATCCGGCTTGAGGTCTTGAATTTGCCGGGCCATCCCATGGATCGATTGGACCCGATTATGGACGACGAAGACCTGGCCGCCCCTCTGCATCTCCCGGGTGACCGCCTCTTTGATTACCAGCTCATCGAAGTTGGCCACAAAGGTTTTTACCGAACGGCGATGGCGGGGCGGGGAACTGATAATCGACAGGTCCCTGACGCCCAGCAATGACATCTGCAGGGTGCGGGGAATGGGTGTCGCGGTCAGGGTCAGGACATCAACCCCGGTTCGTATTTTTTTGATTCTCTCTTTGTGCTTCACCCCGAAGCGATGTTCTTCGTCTATTATCAGTAAGCCCAGCTTATGAAATACGACATCCTTGGAGAGCAGGCGGTGGGTGCCGATGATGATATTGACTGCCCCTTCCTTCAGGCCTTTAAGGGTCTTGGTTTGTTCTGCCTTGGGCCGGAACCTGTTCAGGGTCTCAACTCTGACCCCGAAACCACCCAGACGCTCTTTGAAGGTGGCGGCGTGTTGTTCGGCCAGAACCGTGGTCGGCACGAGAATGGCTACCTGGCAATCATCTGCCAGGACTTTAAAGGCGGCCCTGATCGCTATCTCGGTCTTTCCGTAGCCAACATCGCCGCATACCAGACGATCCATTACTCGGTCCGAAGTAAGATCATCCAGCACATTGTTGATGGCCTTGAGTTGCCCCGGGGTTTCATCGAAGGGGAACGATTCTTCCAGTTCATGGAATATCTCATCCGGTTCGGAAAAACGGCGGCCCGTGGTGATCTGCCGTTTGGCGTAAAGGTCCAGCAGTTCCTGGGCCACCTTCCAGACGGCTTCTTTGACCTTGGCTTTGGCTTTACTCCAGGCCTTTCCTCCAAGTTTATCCCGTTTCGGCTCCTTGTCGGACAAGCCCTTGTATTTCTGGACCATATTCAGTTGGTCGACCGGCACGTACAATTTGTCGTCATCCAGGTAATTGATCTGGAGATAATCGCCCTCAATGCCGTTTAAGGTCATGTTAATCAGACCAACGTAACTGCCAAGACCGTGGTTGACATGTACGACGATCTCACCGGCCTTCAGTTCTTCGAAGGTGACCGATTCGCCTTCACTGACCTTTTGGCTCCGGCTCTTGCTCAGCCGTTTTTCGCCGAATAATTCCGACTCGGAAAGAAAGTGGAGTTTTTCTTCGGTCAGGTCGAAACCGGCGGATAGCGGTGAGGTGTAAAGAATGATCTCATTGTTGGCGGTGGTCTGCGGTTCTTGAGCCACTGGTAGTTGGCGGTTGACAACGTTGAGGCTGTGATGGCTGAGAAATTCGCTTAGTTGCTCGGCATGGCGGCTGGAGCGGCAAGCCAGGATAACGGTGTCGCCTTCATCCTGCCAGGTCTTGATTTGCTTGACCAGCGGGGTTAGCAGGCCTTTTTTATGGCGTTGTAATTCCAGTTCCTGTCTGAGCAGGGTATGGCTGCCGGAGGGGATGTGGTGGATTTCAGCGGAGGCTTCCGGGGTTAAGAACCGCTGTTCGCAGTTGTCAGCCGGGCTGGCGGTAATCGGGAAATCATTCAGGTTGATTATTGAAAATTCTTGTAATTGCTTGGTAAGCTTCTCTTCGGTCAAAAATAGTTCGGCTGGTTCCAGGGCCGGTTTTTTGTTGGCCGAAATATCCTGGAAATTGGCGGTGATTCTCTCCCAGGCCAGATCAATGCTTTTGGAAATTTCGATGGGTTCGTCCAGGATCAGCAGGGCATTTTTGGGGGCAAAATCGAGTGGGGTGGCCGGGTTGTCGTGAAACAGCGGCAAGAGAAACTCGATACCCGGGAAACGATGTTTGGCTTTGAGATGATCAAACAGGGAATCGAACTCATCAGGGTCCCAATCCAGTTGGTGGGAACGCTCCAGTAGGCGGCTGGCCGAGGAACTATCTTCATTTTCTGTACTGGGATAAAGACTGTCCGAGACCGGCAGAATGGTAAATTCTGTCAGCTCCTGGAGGGAGCGTTGACTGATTGGATCGAAAAAGCGGATTGATTCAATGGTGTCACCAAAAAAATCGAGTCGTACCGGGCAGTTTTCCGAAATCAACGGTGCAGATTTGCCAAGGAGAATCAACTCGCCGGGGTGGGGTGGGAATATATCGAGAATGCCGCCGCGCAGACTTATTTCACCCGGGGTCTGGACCAGTGATACCTTCTCGTAACCGGAGCTGATCAGGCGGCGGACCAGGTCGGCCTGATCGGTTTCTTCTCCGGTGATGACCAGTTCGGCCAGATTACTAAGTTTATCTTTGGGAATGACTCTGCGTAACAGGGCTTCGGCTGGAATCACCAGAATAAAGGGTTTGTTCAGGTTGATGAGTTGGTACAGGGTTGAAATACGGCTGGCAACGGTGGCTGGATCCGGCGACAGCGGGGTGTAGGCCGGAATGTCAAAACCAGGATAGAGCAATACCGGCAGTTTGGTGAACAGAGCCAGATCCTGCTCCATTTCGGCGGCCGTGTCCTCGGATGCGGTGATAACGACAACCGGCCGTTGCAGGGCATGGGCCGTCCGCACAGCCAGCAGGGCTTTGGCGCCGCCTCGCAACCCGGTGATAGTAGCGGAGAACTTGACTTCCCCGGATATTTTGTTAAGCAGGCTTTTCATAGTGTTGGAGTCAAGCGGGAAGTCTTGCCTGGAAAGGGGGAGCTAAATGGGTTAGAGGGGGGTGCTTTAGCCAGCAGTGATTTGGCTGACCCTTTTGCTGACAACCCGGATAATTAGAAGGCCCCGCCAATGCTGAATTCCCAGTTCTTAGTGTCTTCATCGCCGACAGGATCAAGATTGTATCCCCACATCAGGCTCAGGGGCCCAATCGGTGACATCCACCTGATCCCGGCGCCGGCACTCTGCTTGTAATTTTCGAGCTGCCAGCGTTGGTCCAGGTCATAGACGTTACCAATATCGTAGAATACTACCCCGGACAGTCCCTGGGTATTGGCGAGGGGAAAGATGTATTCTAAATTGGCATACCACATCTTGTTGCCGCCGATCCGATCTCCGCTGACCGGATCAATGGGACTGATCTGACCGTTATCAAATGAACGAATCGAAGAAAGGCCGCCCAGATAGAACTTCTCAAATACCGGCAGGTGTCCGGATGAATTTCCGGCAATATAGCCAGCGGTCAGTTTCGGATGTAAGGTAGTTTTCTTGCTGACGGGAAAGTACCAGCTGCTGGAAGCCTCAAGTTTGGTGTAACTGTTGTCGCCACTCAGGGGGCCGCCAGCATATTTCATGGACAGGTTGTTGCGGGAGCCCTTGTTGGCCCCATACATCCGGTTGCGGGTGTCACGCCGCAGGGCAATTTTGACGGAGTTGGTTTTGTGGTATTCCATCGAATCCTTGATTTCATCAGAGGCGGTGGTCAAATCTACGTCGGTCAAGTTTGTGTCATCGATCCCAAACCCTATGTTGAGGCGCCATTTACGCCAAAGCGGATAACCGAGACTGATTGAGCCCCCTTGGGAATCTTTGGTATAGTCATCGTACTCTCGCTCCCAATTGTAAGCGGAGAAAGCGATGAGTAATTTGCTGTCAAAGAGGTGGGGCTCCGTGAAATTGAGGTTGAATTTGTTTGAGTTGCTGCTGACGTTGGCCTGCAATGCCAGTTTCTGGCCGCGGCCGAAAAGGTTGTTCTCGCTGACCTCGCCCATGAAGGTCATTTTATCTACCGTACTGTAACCGCCGCCGATGCTGAATTTTCCGGTGGGCTTTTCCTTGACCTCAACGTTGAGATCGAGCTGGCTATCATCAATCCCCGGTTCGGGGGATATGTTAACGTCCTCGAAAAAATCAATTCGTCCCAGCCGCTGATTGCTTTTTTTAAGTTTGGTGGCATTGAACAGACCGCCTTCCTTGAGCAAAATTTCGCGGCGGATGACCTTGTCTCTGGTCCTGGTGTTGCCTTTAATGTTAATCCGGTTAATAGTCATCAGTTGTTGTTTGCTGATCTGGAAGTCGAGATCTACTGTTTGCTCAGCTCGGTTTTTAGTCGTTTTGGGCTGTGTTTCGGCAAACGCGTAGCCCTTTTCTGCGTAGAAATCGTTGATCCGCAGCACATCCTTGCGCAGGACCATGCGGCTGAAGAATTCTTCTTGGTCGACTTTGATCATCTTGCGGAGGGTATCCTCTTCTACGATCAGGTCTCCGGACAGTTTGACTGTCCCGCATTTATAACGAACACCCTCATTAATGTTGAAGTATACATAGAACCATTCCCCTTTCTGGACGATCTCCGGCTCACCGATTTTGGCCTCAACGAAGCCGTTATTGTGATAAAAAGCACCGATTCTGGTCGCATCCTGTTCCAGCTTTTCTTTGTGCATCAGGCCCGAGTCGGTGATAAAAGACAGCCAGCCTTTTTCCGAGGTGGAAATGACTTTTTTGATTTCCCCGGCCGTAAAAGTTTTGTTGCCGGTGATGATGATTTCCTTGATGAATATTTTAGTGCCTTCATCAATAACGAAGGTCAGATCGACCCGGTCCTTTTTTGCACCTGTTTTGGTCTGCTCAACCGTTACCTGGCTATTGAAGTAACCATCTTCGCGGTAGAGGTTACGGATATTGTCAATCGAGTCCTTTATGCCCTTGTCGCTGATAATTGAATGGCTTTTGATTTTTATTGCGGCGCGGAGATCTTCTTCGATTAGTTTGTCGTTGCCGGTGATTTGTATTTTACCGATAACTGCTCTTTCCTGGACGGTAAAGGTTATTTCATGGCCGGCCGGGGTCTCTTCGGTGCTAATCTGGATATCACCGAAATAACCCATCGTGAAGACCTCTTTCAGGTCCTTACTCAGTTTGCTGGCATTGAAGTCGTCGCCGGCGCGGCTTGAGATCTTGCGGAGAATTGCGCCGGAATCTATCCGGCGGTTGCCTGCTATTTTTATGGAGGCAATAAGTTGGTGACGTTTGACGAAATTGATGCTCTGTTTGACTATCTCATCGATGGCTGTGGCCAAATCTTTGTCGGTGGGGATATCCTCGGAAAAATAACCGGTGGCGGCAGGATCACGTAGATCGATAACCGTCATGTCGAGTTTTATCTGCTTATCTAGTCTGGTCAGACTGCCGATCGCGACGTTACCCTGATAGTCTGCGGGTAAAACAGACTTGAGCGAGCTTGGCGGCGGCGGCCAGTTGCCTTCCTGGAGTTTTGCGGTAGCCTCACTCCTCTCCAGGATGATCATGCCGCTGCCGGTTACAGCAGTGGTCAGTAAGCGGTCGCCATCTTCGGCCAGTTTATCTTCGGCGGTTACGGTATTGATCTTGAGAGGCAGGAAGATTGTCGCTGTCTCTTGATCGGCAGCTCCGGCCTGGGTAACAGCAAAGTTTGTCGAGATGATGGCAAAAATAGCTGCCAGGCAAAATGTAATAAGTTTATGGGTCATAGTGATTTAATGTGCACCGAAAGGGGCGGTGTTCCCTGATAGTAGTTTAAGTTGCTGGAACCGTTTCCCGCAGGAAGCCTTTTTCCAGGGACAGACAACGGTCCATTCGTTTCGCCAGTTCGTGGTTATGGGTAACCATCACAGTGATCAGGCCCAATTCCAGGTTCATCTTTTTGATTAGTTCAAAAACCATATTGCCGGTGTCCGGATCAAGATTGCCGGTTGGTTCGTCGGCCAGCAGCAGGGCCGGTTTCATGATCATGGCTCTGGCCAGGGCCACTCGCTGTTGCTCTCCGCCGGATAGTTCGCCAACTTTGTGCTCGATCCGATCGGTCAAGCCGACCTGATCAATAAGAAGACGGCCCCGGTCCAGCAGTGTTTTGTTATCCATACCGGCGATCATGCCAGGCATCATGATATTTTCCAAGGCGGTGAATTCCGGCAGTAAGTGGTGAAATTGAAAGACGAAACCAATGGTTTTATTGCGGAATTCCGATAACTTCTGGTCGTCCTTCAAAAAGATGTCTTCATTGTTGTAAAGCATGGAGCCGGAAGTGGGGCTGTCCAGGCCACCGAGGATCTGCAGCAGGGTGGTCTTGCCGGAGCCGGAGGTGCCGACAATGGCGACCATCTCACCCCTGGTCAGGTCAAGATCAACACCCTGCAAAACTTTCAGTTTGGTCTGGCCCTGGATAAAGGTCTTGGCGATGCCTCTGGCCTGGAAATCGGGGGTTGTTATTTGTTGAGTGTCTGTCATTGTCATTCGTATCTCAGGGCTTCCGCCGGTTCCACTCTGGAGGCTTGCCAGGAAGGATAAAGGGTGGCCAGGAAAGTGATAAGCACTGCCGCGCCGGCAATCATAGCCACATCCAGGGGCAACACTTCAACCGGCAGGGTGGTCATTGGGTAAACATCGGGTAATTTAATGAAATCGTAACGGCTCAAGAGTTCGCAGATGCCTAGACCACCGGCCACGCCCAGAATCGTGCCGGTCAAGCCGATGACCAGTCCCTCGTAGATGAAAATTCGCATAATACTGCTGGAAGTGGCCCCCATGGATTTCAGGATTGCGATGTCACGGGCCTTCTCCATTACCACCATGATCAGGGTGCTGACGATATTAAAGGCCGCAACCAACACGATCAGGGCCACGATAATCGATAGAGCTGTTTTCTCAAGGCGCAGGGCCGAGAAAAGGTTCTT
>DAOVJK010000240.1 GCA_030673265.1 Pseudomonadota bacterium
ATCTCGAGCCGTACAGGCGGCAATTGCTGCAATCTGGCCTCGGGCCACAGCTTTGTTGAGCGGTGCCGCTTTGGAGGCATGAATAATTATTTCCTTTACACGGCTTGGCTTATTATCGGGGTCCTCCTTTTTATACTTATCAAAGCGGTACAAACCAAGAATCAGGCCCTCGGCCAGAGCTAGACCTATTTCATCTAAGCCCAGTTTGAGATCCTCAATCATCTGCAGTTGCAGGCGGCCAGCTTTGATCTTGATAGCCGTCTTGGCGATTGAGCCACCAACTTTACGGAACAGTTCCCGGTCGGGATCGTCCTTGCCAAGCCCGAACACCATAATCCTGATCGGTTTAGTAACAGCCTTGGTCTTGCCCACCACGGGACGATAAAAAACCAATTCTTCGTCGACCTTACCGGTAAAATCTCCAAGAGAATAGACCTGCTTGAGATGGGCGGAAATATGCGGATCAGAACAGACCGGGGCCTTGCCCTTTTTTTCCCTAACCAGATATACTATAGTATCGCCACCCTTGGCTGCCAAAGGACGACTGCTTACTTTTATCATGTTATTCCCCGTTGAGATTTTATTGGATAAATCTGGATGCAGAACAGTCAAAGTTACCTGCCATAATGCTTACTGATATATTCCTCATATTTCGGTATATTGCCAAGGTAAATGTAATCAAATAACGAGAATATTTCCCCGGATTAATTCAGGAGGTAGCCCTTGCTCATCCAGCTTTGCATCGCAGTAGGACTGGCAGTATCGATTTCGGCAATATGCAGTATCCTGGAGGCCGTTCTGTATTCGGTCCCCAACTCCTATCTTGAGATATCGCAGCAAAAAGGTACCCCATCTGCGCCGATTATCAAAAAACTTAAAAGTGATATCCACCGCCCGATAACCGCCATCCTCACCCTTAACACCATTGCCAACACGATGGGTGCCGCAGTTGCAGGCGCGGCGGCAGCGACAGTATTCGGTGCTAACAACCTCGGCTGGTTCTCCGTCGCCTTCACCCTGACGATCCTGATCTTCTCAGAAATTCTCCCCAAAACTATCGGTGTCGCCTATTGCCGGGAATTGGCACCCTGGATAGCAACCCCGATCAGAATATTGGTAACCATCCTTAAACCGATAATCTTTCTCTGTCAGGCTGTAACCAGATTAATCCCCCGCCATTCAGAAGAAAGCCTGACTTCTGCTGAAGAAGTCATGGCCATTGCCGCTTTAAGTCGCAGATCAGGGCAAATCGACTCCCAGGAGGAAAAAGTTATTACCAACATCCTTGGTTTGAAGGCCAAAGATGTCATTGACGCAATGACCCCGAGGACCGTCACTTTCATCCTTGATGAAAAAACCTCGGTTGGCGAAACTATGACATATAGGGATAAATGGAATTTACATAGCCGGATCCCCATTTACAGGGATGAGCCTGATGATATCTCCGGCATTGTCCTCAGAAAAGATGTCTTGTTATCCGCCGCAGACGACATGGATAGTCTTGAACTTTCAGCCCTGGCCCATCCGGTTCATTTTGTCCCGGAAACTGCCCCGCTGAGTATTGTCCTGCTCGACTTTATCAAGAAGAAACAGCATCTTTTCGTGGTAGTCGATGAGTATGGCAGCATGACCGGCGTCATCAGCATGGAAGACATAATTGAGGAGATATTTGGTCAGGAGATTATGGATGAATCAGACCAGATAAAAGATATGCGGGTTCTTGCCAAAAAGATCAGAAAAGAAAAAGCCGCACAGCAACTTTAAGTGGTTTTTGGTTAAGGAAGCAACTATCGACTTTGCCGAGCATTCTGCTGAGAAAACAGTCCCGTTCTGAGGGGCATTGCTGTCACACCGTGCCCTCTCTTGAAAAGCATGGTTTATATGTCAATCAGGGCAGCCCCCCCCCCGCTGGCCTCTCGCCGATACCGGCAACCCATCAATATCTGCTGGCAAATCCTGGCGATT
Source organism: Pseudomonadota bacterium (assembly GCA_030673265.1). GTDB lineage: Bacteria > Desulfobacterota > Desulfobulbia > Desulfobulbales > JAGXFP01 > JAGXFP01. Next base: position 1,966 of record DAOVJK010000240.1, read on the forward strand.
ATAAGATAACGGCCAGATACGCGGTAAGAATTAGAATAATCAGCAGATTAATGCCAACAAAGTTCTTTAACCGGACTATCCCTTCAAAGTCTTCCAGGCACATCCTCCAGAGGATATAAACGCCGGCAATTGCCCCGTTCAGCAGGAAAAAAGCGGACAGCAGCTGGACCGGAAAATCAGGGATATGGAAAAGCATCTTTTCAAGGGCCTGCCAGCCAAACTGGCGACCAATTGTCGGGATAAAATTACCTATCCCAGCCGCAAAATAAGACATCCTGTAAACCAGTTCCCCGGTGAAAGCCATGGGGATCAAGATCGGCACCAGTGGTGAAAATTTGCCAAAGGTGGGATCTTCATGGATCCCGAAAAGTCGCGAGCCCAGTTTTATCAAGCCCAGCACGATGACAAAAGATACAACCAGCAACAGGCTGAAAGCCCAGGTGTCTGGGAGATTAAGCCAAGATTCGAATAAACCGTAAGATTCCTTGTGCCGGAAAAAACGGGCCAGTTGGGAGCCGATCAGGAAGGGAACTATATAGGAACAGGTTATATAACGGCCCTTATTACGGATCAATTCAGAGTAGGGGTTCCTCAGCAACAACTGTGGAGAATCAAGATCGCAAAGGGGTAAACAGTGACCGCAGATCAGGCAATGGAGATTGTTTTGCACGCTGTAGGCACCCAGATAAACCGGGCAACCTCTTTTTTCACCGATGCCCTTTTTGCAGGCGAAAGTCTTGCATACCCGGCACTTGTCATGATCAGGGCGGAATTCGGTGATTGACAAGGTCGCTGCCGCACCACTGATCCGGCCTAACGGGCAGAGATGGCGGCACCAGGACTGGCCGGTAAAAAGTACCGCGAAGAAAGCGGCGCCGGCGGTAATAGACAGCACAAACAAGGAAGTCCCGACCGGTGAGCGGTCAAGTCCAGCCACCACCTCGATCCAGATAATCAGAGCCAGAAGAAAAACCGAGGTGTAAACCCCGTACTTCTGGAGGAATTTCGGCACAGGTAAGTTCAGGCTAAGTCCCCGCCGCTGTAAAAATACGCCCAGGCCCGGAAAAGGGCAGATCCCGCACCACATCCGGCCGACAAAAAACCAGCTTAGGACAATGGCCGGCCAGAGCAGTCCCCAGGAAAGGAAAACCGCAATATTACTGTCGGGGTCCCGGGGGCCGAAGAGACCGAAAATTACAACCAGGATAAAGAGAACGTCACCGCCGGTTCGCAAATAAGCATAGTGATGACGCGCCGCCAGAAACCTTCTGCTACCGGGGAAAATTCTGAAGAGATCAATCCGCTCACCCTCGTCTGATGAAATCAGGCTCCTTATAGATTTAGTCCACCAGAGCACTTTAGGAAACCTCCTCAAGATCAATTTTGATTTCTAAGGGTTGTTCATCTCTGATAATAATCAAATTCACCTTATCTCCGACCTTGTAACGATCAAGTTCGTTACGTAAATCATCATAATCTTCAATCTTATTGCCAGCAACCGCGATGATGATATCACCGAGAACGATGCCACCGGGTAGTCGGGTCGTGCCACGAATCCCGGCTTTTTCCGCATTACTGCCGGGCTGGACATTAATAACCAGCGCACCTTTGATACCAAGTTTTTCGGCAATCCCGCGACTGGCCAGGATAACCCCAAGCCCCGGTTTAATTACTTTGCCATATTTGATGATCTGCGGCACCACCCGGTTAACCGTTGCAACCGGCACGGCAAAACCAATCCCGGCGCTACTGCCGGTGGGGCTGTATATCGCGGTGTTAACCCCGATCAGACGCCCGGAACTATCCAGAAGCGGCCCACCTGAATTACCGGGATTAATCGCCGCGTCAGTTTGAATTACATCCTGGATGGTACGACCGGTTACGGCTTTGATCTCACGGCCCAAAGCGCTGACAATTCCGGCGGTCAGAGTATGATCCAGGCCGAATGGATTGCCGATCGCAAAGACCTTCTGCCCAACCAACAGGGAAGCCGATTCGCCCACTGGGATTGGCGGCATCAGACGGGCTGGCGCTGAAATTTGCAGAACGGCAAGGTCCTTGTCCGGGGCCGCTCCTACCAGAATAGCTTCCCATGTGGTGTTATCAGTAAGGGTAACCTCTACCCTGCTGGCATCCTTGATGACATGGAAATTGGTAACGATTCGCCCCTCAGTATCCCAGATAAATCCGGAACCGGTGCCTCTGGGCATTTCATATACATTAAGACTGAACAAACCACGGCGAACTTCAATGCTGTTGATGAAAACTACCGATGGCGAGGTAGTTTTAAACAGCTCAATGGTCTTCTGTTCATCGCTAGCCAGATCACCACGGGGATCCACCAGCCGGGGCCGGGCATCAGGATCGTGGACGGGACGCTTCATCTGATCGTAATAGACGAAGAGAAAAACCACAACAAGCAGAGTAATAACTATTAATGGGGAAAAGCGCCGGGCGGGCGGCAAATCTTGATTACGCATGGCGGCTTTATAGATCCATAAGTAACTTGGCGATCATGAAATAACCAGAAACCCCGAGGATATCGATGGCGGTGGTCACAAAAGGGCCGGTGGCAATGGCGGCATCAACATCAAGTTTTCTGAGTAATAGCGGCACAAAAGTGCCGACCGTGGCGGCCAGGGTCATGGCAAAGAAGACCGAAAGACCGATAACCAGACCAAAGTTAGCGTGTTCGAGATAACCAAAATGGGCCAAAATACCCAAACACAGCCCATAAAAACAGCCGAGCAACAGACCAACCCGCATCTCTTTGAAGATAACCTTGGAGATCTCCTTCATATTGATCCGACCGGTGGCAATACCTCGAACCACAATGGTACTTGACTGGGTGGCAATATTCCCACCCATTCCCATTACAATCGGGATAAAGGCAGCCAGGGCCAAAACCTTGCCCAACTCTTCCTCAAAGAAGCTAATGATCATAACGGCCATAATCCCGCCAAGCCAACTGGCAAACAGCC
>DAOVJK010000136.1 GCA_030673265.1 Pseudomonadota bacterium
AGAAAATAAAAAAGTTGTTTAAACTTATTGTGCAGGTTCAGGGGCAGGTGTTTTCTGGATCTGTAAAACAACCCATCATGACCGGTTGTTAGTGCTTGTTACCTAATAACCAGGCTTTGCTTGCCTGTTGTCTGCCGTCGTTCTGGTGTGGTCTTGGTAATTATCTGGCAGTCTGGCAGGGCCCTTTAGAGAAAAATAAAAAAAGATTGACAGTTACCCGATATGTAATGATATTCTGTTTTCGTAGGGTTTAGGGCTTCCCCCCCTTTTAAGTTCTGAACCCTACATGAGCCGGTCAACTTTTAATAGATTGTTGACCGGCCTTTTTTTGTCAAAATTTCCTCTTTTCTGTTCTCGCTAATTATCGGCTTTATTGATATCTGGTCGCTTACTTGTATTCGCAAAGGAGATGATTCGGAGCGGTTGCAGGATAAGAGGAGGATTGAGACCATCCTGATGCAATCGAGAGGGCGATACCGACCTCTAAGACAGAGAAATGACGCTATAGGTCGATTTAAATTAGCGGTACGAGCTGCGACTGGTAGGGGTATGAGAGATTCCATGTATCTGTATTACCGCATGGAGGGAGTACAATCTTTTCTCGCGCAGGAAAGGTTAAACAACGGTAAGCATCATGTAGCCCACCGAAAATCTACCGCTTTCAGGGATAAAACAGAGGATTTTATCGCCTTTCTTAAGTCTTCCTGATTTGAAAATCTCTTCCAGAATAATGTAAATAGAAGCTGAACCGGTATTACCTTTTTCACTCAAATTTGAAAACCAGCGATCTTCGGGGATTTCAAAATCGATCTCTTTCAGATGGTTATAGATTATTTGGCGGAAATATTCCGATGAGTAATGGGGTAGGAACCAGTCAATCTCATCGGGTTTAAGGTTGTATCTTTCTATATATCTGGGGAGGGACCGGCTGATTACCACCGGAATGATCTCACTGTTGAGTAATTTTGCATCCTGTTTGACCAGGAGAGAATTTGTTGCCACTGACTCCTGTAACGTATCAAATTCTCGCCAGCCTTTCAAACTGCCATCCGCTTCTTTGATTGCGCCGGCATACATGCAGGTTTCCATCTCATTAGCGTGGGAGAGGATCTCAATCCACTCAATCTTTAAACTAAGGCGGTCCTTGGCTGGCTCTGGGGCGATAAAGACCGCACCACCGCCATCGGAGAGCATCCAGCGGAGAAAATCCGCTTCAAAGGCCAGGGTTGGCTGCGTCTCCAGCTTTTCAGCACGCTCCGGATCAACTGTGTCGCACATCCTTGAGCGCATGAAAGAAGAAGATAGTTCCGAGCCGGTGGCAACGGCATTTTTGGTTAAGCCTAAAGCCACGCTCATCCAGGCGTATTTCAGACAGCTTATGCCAGAAAGGCAGATCCCGGAGGTGCTGACTATTTCGCATTTACTGCCGCCAACTTCACCATGTACCATTGAGGCATGGCCCGGCATAAACTGATCCGGGGCCGAAGTGCCGCAGCCCAATAGTTCAATGTCTGCAACGCTGAAATTGTCATATGGTTGTAAGTTTTTAACGGCTTCTGCCGCCATTTGCGCATTTGAGTGGGTGGTCTGGCCCGTGGCGGGGTCAATGGCGTAGAAACGTTGCTTGATCCCATTGTTCCGAAGAATTATCTTTTTGGTTCTTGAGGGCAATTCATGAACCATACCCAGGACTTTTTCCATCTCCTCGTTGTTGACAGGTTCGTTGGGCAGGGAAATGGCAATGTCGGTAATATATGCATTCATAAATTAATCTTTTCGTTATAGTTTTGCCCCGGAATGGCCTTCCCGGAGCAAGGTTGCGTATTTCTGATAGAATACTTTCTCTGGTAGCTGGGTCGGCACCACGGCGTTCGTCAGGGTATAGTAGTCCAAATCATCAATAATTATTTCATGGCGCATCTCGTCATGAAGTTTGGTGCCTGGTAGAGGCGTCATGACCGTAATCATTGGTAAATCAACTGACTTTTCGGTGATATAATGACCAAGACGGTCGAAATCAGCTTTGTTGTAATCAGGCGACACAATAAAATCGCCGATAATTGTGATGCCGATATCGTGCAGGATCGAGATAGCTTCGGTGTTGATGGCCGCCAGATTGGCCTTGTTCATCTTCTTCAGACCCTCGTCACTGATCTCTTCAAAGCCGATGATGACGGCGCGCAGCCCGGCATCTTTCCATTGGCGCATCACGTCCGGATGTTTGACTACGGTATCTGAGCGGACATCGGCCAAAAAGTGCTTTTTGATACCGGCATCCTGGATGGCGGTGCAGAGTCGCCTGGCATGCTCGAGGTCGCCGAAGGTGTTGGCATCGAGCAGCCTGACCACCGGGATATCACCCAGCATTTTGATGTCCCGGATCACGGCATCGGTGTTGTGGGTAAGATAACGGCCATCTGTAAGGCCGCTGATGCAACAAAAAGAGCAATTGAATGGGCAGCCGAAGGCTGTTACAACAAAGCCCATATCCAGTTGTAAGCTGGAAAGATAGTAGGATGAACGGTATTGCTCGACAAGGTGATATGCTGGCGGGATATCATTGGCCAAATCTGAAATCGTGAATTGCCTGGGGGTATATTGCAAGGAGCGACCGGGCGAGGTTGCCGCAATCCCGTTAATACAGATATTCTTCTGTCCTTCTCTTAAGGCAATGACAAGTTCCCGGAAACTTGCTTTGCCTAAGCCAATGACGACATAATCGATTTGCGGTTGATTGTAAAATTCCGGGTCATTTGAGGCGTGAATACCGCCAACCACTACTTGGGCCCCACAGCTTTCTTTTATTTCTACGGCTAGTTTAAGCACCGAATTGGCTTCACAGGTCACGCCTGTAATTCCGGCAATATCGGGACGAAACTCTTTTAATACCTGGGACAATGAATCGGGGGCGGCTTTCAGGTCAACGATTTTGACTTCAAAATCATGCAGGTTCCCAGCCAGTACTTCCAGAGCCAGTGGTTCGCCGCGGAAGATCTGTTTGATTGAATCAATCCCATATTTTTCTTCAGGGATGCTCTTGCCACTGTTTGGTGGGTTAACCAGAAGAATTTTCATCTAATTAGCGTGAATTTGATAATGCATGACTATTTATGGTCAAGCCAGCATAGGGGATCCTCAGCCAGATAATCGCCCGTAACTTGATAAGCGTGACCACGGCAGCCGTAGCAATATTCTCCGAACTGACATTCTCTGCAACGCCCCTTGATTATTTTTCTGATGTTACGGAGTTCCTGGATCGGTTTGCTTGTTTTCAGGATTTCAGCTAATGACTGTTCGCGAATATTACCGGCCGGGACACTTACTCCGGGGCATGGCTGGACATCCCCGTTAGCGGTTACCGTACAAGAATATTCGTGACGGGCACACTGTGAGGCGGCCAGGGGAGGATGGGGGGTCCAATGGCTATTGAACTGTTTTTCATCAATCCTGGCCAGTTCTTCAAATAGAACTTTTACTTTATCGATCGAGACCTCTAGATCAGGGTGATCAGTGGCTCGTCCCTGGAGGGTCATCATTTCGATATATGGGATTATGCCTCGTTGCCGTGCCCAAACCCAAAGGTCGGCAAGTTCATCGTAGTTTTGGCTGCAGATTATAGTTTCAATGCCCAGAGTGTGGTCTTTGTCGGGATAGCCAGCGTCTCTGAGGGCTCGCAATCCTTTTTGGATGGCGTCAAAAGAACCTTCGTGGCCAGCCAGCATATCCTGAATCTCGGGATTGCGGCTGTTCATTTTAATCACCACTGAAACCTGGCGATCGTACAATGCTTTGGCTTTTTCCTGATCGATGAGCATGCCGTTTGTGAAGATATCTACCTTGACTTTTTTAGCCAGGATATAGTCGATCACCTTGAACAGGTCTTTGTAAAGGGTTGGTTCACCGCCGCCAAGAACAATGATCTTTCTAGCGCCCAGTTCTACGGCCTGATCAATCGAGCTGTATATCTCATCCAGAGTCAGCTCGTTAGCCATCGGCACGCCGGATTCGGCATAACAGTAAACGCAGCGCAGATTACAGGCCCTGGAAAGTTCCAGTTCCATGGATAGTAAGCCGTCCATAGCACGGGCGGCAGCAATTTCTTCTTGGGAAAACTCAAGTCCCCAGTGTTCACCAAAACATTTCATATTATTTATTCACCACGAAAATCAAAAAAGCGTTTTAATTTACGGCCACCGGCCTTTTCCATGGTCTCCTGGACCACGCCTCTATTCCTAATCGATATCTCAGGTCTGACCCGGAGAAGGGCCTGGAGATGATCGGAAATTCTATTAACTTCAACGCCAGCCGGATTGTCTACGCCGATAACCACATGAACATCATCGGAGAGATCATAAGCGGCCTTGATCTCAAGGTAAGATGCCTTGACCTCCGGTAATTCCTGGAGGGCTTGGAAAATCATCTCGGGGTAAAGGGTAGTGCCTTTAACTTTGAGGCGTTGAGCCAGACGGCCTTCAATCGGGCCAAGTCTCTGGGTCTGCCAGCCGCATGCACATGGTGTCGTATGGAGCCGGGCTATGTCTCCAGTACGGAACCTGAGCAAAGGAAATCCTTCTACGCCAAGTGGGGTAACTACCACCTCACCAGGAGTGCCGGCTGAGACCGGCATGCCTTGCGCATCAATAATCTCAGTGATCATTAATTCCGGATGAACATGGCCTCCGTAACCTGCCTTACATTCGCAAAATGCAGTTTCCAGTTCGGTGGCGCCGTACGAAGAGAAAATCCGACCCTGCCAAGCCTCTTCAAGTTCATGGCCAAGCGGGGTTAGCGAATTGTCTGGTCGGCGGATTGGCTCACCAATGGTTATCAGTTTTTCTATACCACTTTTTTTAGGATTATACCCGTGGGATTTACCCCAAATTGCCATTTTTAGAAGAAATGATGGGACTCCGATCAAACCTGATGGTTTTAGCCGGTTAATCAATTCCCATTGCCGGGCTGGCTGACCTGGTCCACTGCGGATGCAGGCGGCACCCAGTTTAATCAGCCCGGTATAATAAGCCAGACCGGCGATAAAACAGCGGTCAAGGGTTACGCAAAGCAGCAGGCGGTCATTACTTCTGACTCCGGCGCCATAAAAACTTAATTGTTCGTTGAAGGCTAACCTCTCCAAGTCGTAAGCGGTGTATGGTACCAGAATCGGAGAGCCGGTTGAGCCTGAGGTAAGGGCGAGGTCTACATGGCTTTCTGATGGGGTTGCAAAAAAATCTTCGGGGGCGGCCTCCATATCATGTCTTGAGGTAAGTGGCAGAGAGGCGAGGTTACTGATGGTGATTTCTTCCGGGCGGCAATCGATGCCGGCAAACAGGTTACGGTAAAAAGGGGCTTTGGCCGCTTGGCGGAGATGGGCTTGCAGCAGGGGTTCCTGGCGGGCCGTAATCTCGGCTGGTGCGGCCTGTCTGAATGAAATAGCTTGCTCTAAGGCGAAATTATTTTTCATTGATTTATGGGCAATTTCGGTCTGACAAGTTTTTGGCATTTGCGGTAAAAGAGATCTTGGCGGCTAGGCTGGTCGCAGTCGTTTCTTTAATTGTCGCGTGTTTAAGTAGTTCTTCGGCAATAGCTGCTTTCGCCTGAGCCTTGAGGGTTTTGATGTCGTCTTGGTTGTCAATGGTGCCTACCGGAGTTATTGCCGGCAGTAGGATGATTCTAATTCGGGCCGGGGTAAGAAGAATTTCACCGGGGGCAAGTACTTGCTGTGAGCCGACGATACATACCGGCACTATTTGTCGGCCAGTTGCCAGGGCAAGTTTGAAGGCGCCTTTTTTGAATCTGCCCATTTGGCCGGTTCGAGAGCGGTGCCCCTCAGGCCAGATTATCAGCGAGCATCCTGATGCGAGTAATTCCTTGCCCATTTTGTGGACGTGCTGCCAGCCATTTGTAGAATTAATGTATCCTGCCAGGTGCATGAAAAAATTATAAAATGGTATTTTGAAAGGCCATGAGGTGACAAAGGCGTTTTCCAGGGGCAGCATGGCAAAAAGGAAAGGGTCAACTGAGGAGTTGTGGTTTGGGGTGAATATGACCGGTTTGTCAAAACCACCGGAGTGATCTTCCAGAACCACCGGGGCCATAAAGGGCACCACTCTGATCAGGACCCAGCCATAGATCCTGATAGCTTGACGGACCTTCCGGTCTATCGACAACCTTAAGGCCTGGGTGCCGATCAGGATGAAGGGGGCCAAGGCTAAGCCGAGGATGGTTACCAGCAGAAACATCGGCCAGAAGTAGATGTTCAATAGGAACTTCTTCAGGGTCACAATCAACTGTTGCCAAGGTCTTTTTTTAGATTGATGATTAGTTCGCAAAGATCGGCCATGGTTCTGACGGCCTTAATGGCCTCTTCATTGGCAAGTTTTACCCCGAAGGATTTTTCCATGGCGACCACCATGTCGACCGCGTCCAGGCTGTCAAGGCCAAGATCGTCATACAGGGTTGCGGTGGGGACCAGTTGGCCCGGATCAAGTTCAAACTCTTCAGAGATAACCTCGACTATCTGTTGGCAAATTTGTTCGTCGCTTATCATTCCAACCACCTCCGGAATACCAGGGAGGTATTAACGCCGCCCATGGCAAAATTGTTTTTTATCACGGTATCTATTTTTAGTGATTCGATCTCTCGAGACAGATTTATGTCACGACAAAGCGGATCGGGATTACACAGGTTAAGGGTTGGGACTACCTCCTGTCTGCGCATCATTTCTAATAAAATTATAGTCTCCAGGGTCCCGGCAGCGCCAAGGGTGTGGCCAATGTGTCCCTTAAAGGAACTGACTGGTACGGAGGTGCCAACCGTATTCTTTATAGCAGTGGCTTCGGCAATATCGCCCTGGTCGGTGGCGGTGGCATGGGCGTTAACATAATCTATTTCATCAGGGGAAACTTCGCCCTCTTTTAATGCGGCCACCATTGCGGCTGTCATTGCTTCCTGGTGGGGGTTGGCTATATGGGCACTGTCATTAACATGACCAAAGCCCAGAATCTCACAATAGATATTGGCCCCACGGGCCTGGGCGCTATCAAGGCTTTCAACCACCAGAACGCCGCTGCCGCCTCCGCAGACCACTCCGTCACGGTTGGTATCGAAAGGACTTGGGGTGGCTGATGGCTGGTCGTTTTTACGGGAAGCAGCTTTTAGTACATCGAAGACCATCGTTACAGTATGATGAACCTCGTCGGCACCGCCACAGAGCACGGCATCCTGGCGGCCGCTTTTTACAAGCATGTAGCCCAAGCCCATTGCCTGGGCCGAAGAGCTGCACGCACTGGAAGGAGACCATTGTTCTCCCTTTATGCCAAGGTAGAGACAGACGTTGGCAGCACAGCTGTGGCTCATGATTTTGAAGAAAAATCCGGATTTAATCTGCTCGACAGATCTTTCCGGGAGGAATTTTTGGTAAAAGGTTTCGTAGGCGACGGGGCTGCCGGTTGTGGAGCCGATGGCGACTCCGACCCGGCCCGATTTCAGAAATTCAGCTGAAAGGCCGGCATCATCGGCAGCTTCACGGGCGGCTATGGCAGCATGAATGGCCATATCTCCCATCGTTCTTCTCATCGAACGAGGCAGGAGGGCTTTTGCATCGATCTCGGGAACCGGCGCGGCAATAAATGACTTTAAGCCCTTGATCTGGTGCCAATCAGCCATGGTTTGGACGCCGGATTGGCCTTGCCAGACTTTATTGGCCAGACGTTCGGTGCCGATTCCAAAAGGTGAAACCGCCCCGCGACCGGTTATG
>DAOVJK010000298.1 GCA_030673265.1 Pseudomonadota bacterium
GCCCATCGTGACCAGCGCCTGCTGATGATCGTCGGTCCCTGCTCTATTCATGATGAGAAGGCGGCACTAGAGTACGCTGAACGGCTGGTAAAACTGCAAGCTGAAGTCGCCGACAGCATGCTTCTGGTAATGCGGGTCTATTTTGAAAAACCGAGGACGACGGTCGGTTGGAAAGGTCTGATTAACGATCCGCACATGAACGGCAGTTGCGATATGAGTGAAGGCCTGCGCCGGGCCCGCCGGATTCTTATGAAAATAACCGGGATGGGGCTGCCAACAGCCACCGAAATGCTCGATCCGATTACCCCGCAATACCTGGCCGGCCTGGTCTGCTGGTCGGCAATCGGCGCACGCACCACCGAATCACAAACCCATCGCGAGATGGCCAGCGGGCTCTCAATGCCGGTCGGTTTCAAAAACTGCACCGACGGAAGTTTAAGCAAGGCGATCCATGCCATGATTGCGGCTCGGGCCCCGCAGAGTTTCATCGGCGTTGATCCCAACGGCAAAACCTGTATCGTCTCAACCACCGGAAACCCATGGACCCATATTGTTTTACGCGGCGGCCAACGGCCCAATTATGACTCAGTCAGCATCGAGGAAGCCTGCCAGAAATTAGACAATGAAGGTCTTGAAGAGACCATTGTCGTCGATTGTTCACATGGCAATTCCCGCAAGAAGCATCAAGGACAGGAGAGGGTTTTGAAAGACATTATCGGCCAGCGCCTGGAAGGTAACCAGGCACTGGTCGGCATGATGTTGGAGAGCAACCTTTGCGAAGGCAATCAACCTTGCAATGAAAATATCGAGGAGTTGGCCTATGGGATTTCAGTAACCGACGAGTGCATCTCCTGGGAAACTACTGAAAAACTGCTGCGCTGTGCCCATGAACGCATGAAAAAATTGACCATAGCAGCTTAGGAGAGGAATGAAGTTGGAACTTGATATTTTACGCGAAGAGATCGACAACCTGGACGGCAATATTCTAGAGCTCATCAACCGCCGTCTGGAACTGGCTCGAAAAATTGGTCAAAAGAAGCAGGAACAAGGTCTTTCAACCCTTAATAACGCCCGTGAAAGCCTGGTTCTGCAGTACCTTGATAAGCTCAACCAGGGCCCCTTGACGCAAACCGCCCTGCATCTGATTTTTAAGGAGATCATGGCGGCGGCCCGCGAGCTGCAAAGCCAGCACCGGATTGCCTTCTTGGGCCCTGAAGCCTCTTTTACCCACCTTGCCGCGTTAGGCCATTTCGGCGGCTGTTCAATAATGGTCCCGCAGGCCAACGTTGCCGAGGTCTTTCAGGCGGTTGAAAAAGAACAATGTCACTACGGTATGGTACCGGTGGAGATCTCCATCGAAGGCCCGGTCAACCATACCCTGGACCTCTTATTTACTTCAGAGCTGAAGATCTGCGCCGAACGCTATCAGACAATCTCACATGACTTGCTGGCCGCCGGCGATCTACCCCTGGAAAGTATCCGCACCGTCTACTCTCACGCCCAGGCCTTTGCTCAATGCCGGCAGTGGCTCAGACGCCACCTTCCCGGCGCCGTGTTAACCGAATGCGGCAGTACGGCTGAAGCCGCCCGGCGGGCCGCCGCGCAACGTGACCAGACCGCCGCGATTGCCGGTTCAGCCGCAGCCGAGCTCTACAATCTCAAGGTTGTCGCTCCCAAAATTGAAGACTTGCCCGGCAACACTACCCGTTTTCTGGTTCTCGGCAAGGATGACAGCCCCCCCTCAGGCCAGGACAAGACCTCAATTCTTTTTGTCACCCCGCATCTACCCGGCGCTCTGCACCACGTCCTGACGCCAATGGCCGAATATGGTGTGAATATGGTTAAACTGGAGTCCCGGCCAACCCGTAACGAGAAATGGAGCTACTTCTTTATTGCCGATTTCGAGGGTCATCGTGAGGATGAAAAAATTGCAGCCATGATCAAAGCCACCAAAGAGATCTGCCTCTACATGAAAGTCTTGGGCTCATATCCCCGTTTTTCATAAAGATGATGGTTTCATGAAAAGTATGAGAACCTTTTAAAGCGTCATTCCGGCAAAAGCCAGAATCCAATAATTTTTTCATCATTTGTAACTATTCAGGTTCCGTCCTCGAATTGTCTCGATGTGGGGACAGACCTTTAGTTTGCGCCCTGAGCGGTAGCGAGGAAGTGTCCTTGGGGTATCCATCGGTTACAGAGGACGAAGCAAAGTTCGCCGCTATCCGCTGTAACTTAACTCTTGAATTATGGGTACCTGAATAGTTACAAATAATCAACAAAAAATGAGCGATTGTTGTTATGCGATGCCAACGGGAGCGAAGTGAATACCCCCTTTTCAGAAAATCTGCTATTTGGACAGCAGTTCCCTTCCGATGGTCATGATTTCCGCTTCCTTAGTTCCTTCATAAAGTTCAAGAATCTTGGCATCACGGTAGAATTTTTGGACTTTATATTCATCAATATAGCCATATCCACCGTGGATTTCCAAGGCAGCATTGGCACAATAAACTGCCGTCTGGCCGCAGAAATATTTAGCCATTGCCGCCAGAGTAAAATCAGGCGTGCCATTGTCATACAACCAGGCGGCTTTGTAGACCAGGTTGCGTGCGGCCTCTGTGCGAATTGCCATCTCGGTCAACTTCGCCTGAGTCAGCTGAAAATTGCCAATTGGCGAACCAAAGGCTGAGCGTTCTTTGGCATAGCGGATGGCCTCATCAAGGCACCCTTGGGATAAACCGACACCCTGAGCCGCCACCATGATCCTGGTCATGTCAAAAAAGTGCATCACCTGATGAAATCCCCGTCCCTCTTTGCCCACCAGGTTTTCCTGGGGAACCCGGACATCCTCAAAGGCGATTTCCGCCGTATCACTGGCCCTGATACCCATTTTGCCTTTAATCTTAGTCCTCGTGATACCCGGCAGATCAGCCGGAACGATAATCATGCCAAAACGGTCATGGCGGCGCTTGGCCTCGGGGTTGGTGATCACCAGAGCCACCATAAAACCACAAACCGTGCCGTTGGTGATAAACATTTTGTTACCATTGATGATATAATCACTACCATCTTTAACGGCTCGGGTGCCGATACCGGAAACATCAGTCCCGGCATTGGGTTCAGTAAAGGCCCCGGCCCCGACCACATCTCCACGACAGATCGGGGGCAGGTACTTTTGCTTCTGCTCCTCAGTGCCGGAATGCAGGATTGCTTCACAACCGAAAGGGGCAACCACAATATTTAAGCCGATACCCATATCAATCCGGGATAGCTGCTCGGTAACAATGGCGTTACCCAAAACCCCAAAACCGGCACCACCATACTCTTCGGGTATCCAGCATCCCACCAAGCCTAGATCTGCCGCTTTTTTATTGATTTCCGGCGTGTATTTTTCCTCTTCATCACATTCACTTGAAAAAGGAGCAATTTCAGTCTTAGCAAATTTATAGGTCATATCCTGTAAAAGTTTCATCTCTTCAGACAATCTATAATCCATTTTTTCCTCCTGGTTTGTTAATCCGGTATTATCCAAAGCACTATGCGTAGCGAAGCATTGTAAGGGTCGGCGCACCCATCATGCAAAACGCCGATCTTTTTTCCCACGATTTACTTGTCAGCAAACAAATCCTTATAGGTTACGCGCATGTCCCTCTTTAAAATCTTCCCGGTGGGTGTCTTTGGAAGTGCACCAAGAAATACAACCGCTTTCGGAATCTTAAAGAGTGCGAGTTCCTTCTTGCAGAGGTCAATTATCTCTTCTTCGGTTATCTTCTCTCCC
>DAOVJK010000182.1 GCA_030673265.1 Pseudomonadota bacterium
TCGGGGATCAGGTCGGAAGCGCCGATATAGATGAAATTTCCCGCCGCGAAGGGGACCAGAAAGGAGATGTCCAGTGTCTTTGAGGCCCCATAGGCAACCAGGCCGCCGACCAGGAAGGTCAGCCCGGACAGCATATTGAAGATCAGGGCCGACTTACGGCTCCAGCCGGCATGGAGCAAGACCGCGAAGTCGCCGAGTTCCTGGGGAATCTCATGGGCAGCGGCGGCCAGCAGGGTGGTGATTCCTAACCGGATATCAATCAGGAAGGTGCCGGCCACCGCCAGGCCACCAATAAAATTGTGCAGCCCGTCGCCGATCAGGATCAGATGACCCAGAGGTTTCTTGCAAGAGGCTTCAGCCTTGCGGCAATGGTGCCAGTGAATGATCTGCTCAAGGGCGAAAAAGGTCAGGAAACCAGCCAGCAACCAGAGGAAAAATAACTCGATCTCCCCTGGAAAAGCCTCAAGTCCCTCCGGGATCATATGGAGAAAAGCACCGCCGATCAGGGTGCCGGCGGAAAGGGCGACCAGCGGCAGCAACACCTTTTGAAAAGTGGCCTCGGTCATGAAAAAGACCACACTGCCGATCAGGGCGATCAGGCACATGATCAGTCCGCTTGTAATTATCCAGCCTAGAGCTTCCATCAAAAGATCCTATCTGATTTACAATTTTTAAAGAACCGTTTCCTTGACCGCCTCAATACCTAACCGGTCAACCATCCGGGCCACCCGCTCCCGTTTTTTGCCATTCTGCCGATAATATTCGACCAGCTTGTCGACCAGGGCAATGGCGTCCTCTGTGCTTAACTCTTCTGCGACCACATCACCGATCCGGGGGCGGCCGCCGCTGTTGCCGCCATAGGCTACGATCCAGCCGCTTCTCTTGCCGATCAGGCCGATATCGCGAACATACCCTTCCGAGCAGGTCATCGGACAACCGGAAACCCCTACCTTCAGCTTGGCCGGCATGTCGACACCAACATACCGTTTCTCCAGTTCAAGGCCCATCCCCAGAGAATCCTGGACCCCCAGGCTGCAGACCGAGTTGCCCGGGCAGGCCTGAACGTAATGGAGACATAGTTCGGAGGCCCGGCCGACGTCGGTACCGAGCTCATCCCAGACCTTGGCTATATCATCCTTTTTGAGCCCGACCAGGGCCAGGCGATGGCCGGAAGTGATCTTGGTAATCGGGATATCATATTTTCGGACCACCGCGGCAAGTTGCTCGAGAAATTCCGGGGTCAGCATCCCGGCCGGAGTTCGGGGGACAATGGCATAGGTTTCCTTGTCGCGCTGCAGAATGCTTCCATCTGGTTTGTCAGACATCATTTACTCCTTGATTAACTTAGTTGCTTCCCACCGGACAATGCCCGCAGAGCGGTAATCCTCTGCAGCAGAGGCGGGTGGGAATAATGTAATAACACGTAAAATGGATGTGGGGTCAGGTTGGCCAGATTGTCGACCGATAATTTTTTCAGGGCATCGATCATGCTCTCCGGTTCACCGGTGTGCTCCGCGGCAAAGGCATCCGCCTCAAACTCATTATGGCGGGAGAGGATGTTCATCATTAGGGAGAGCACCATCTCAATGGGGGTAAACAGCAGTCCGAAAAAGATCATCCCGGCATAAACAGAGCTATGGTCCATATAGAAGGCAGAAAACAAACCGGGATGGCTGACGAATATCGACAACAGGTAAAGCATCACGCCGGTATGGAGGATGCTGATCACCATCCCCTGGAAGATGTGTTTTTTCTGGTAATGGCCGATCTCGTGGGCCAGCACCCCAACCAGTTCGGGCACGGAGTGCTTGTTGATCAGGGTATCGAAAAGGGCTATTCGTTTATTCCGGCCGAAGCCGGTAAAAAATGCGTTCGATTTACTGGAGCGTTTCGAACCGTCCATCACAAAAACATTCTTCAGGGAAAAACCAACCGAATCGGCAAAATTGAAGATGGCCTCTCGCAGCTCCCCTTTCTCCAGCGGACTGAACTTATTGAAGAGCGGCATAATCCAGGCCGGCGCAATAAACTGGACAATCAGGGTGAAGAGGGTAACCGCCCCCCAGCACCAGAGCCAGGCCAGGTTGCCGGTCGTAGCAAAAAACCAGAGTACCGCCGCCAACAGAGGGCCGCCCAGTAAGATAGTGAGCATGATCCCCTTGCCAAGATCAGCGATGAAGGTGGCGGGAGAGGTCCGGTTAAAACCGAAACGTTCTTCGATGACAAAGGTAGAATAGATACTGAACGGCAGTGAAATGAGAGTTTTGGCCAACAGCAGGAGTCCGGTGAAAACCAGACCGGTCGCCACCCCCCCCAGCCCCCAGCCGCGAACAAGTTGGTCAAGATAATTAAAACCACCGGCCTGCCAGAAAATCAGGAGGAGGGCCAGATCAAAGGTGCCGGTTACAAAACCGAACCGGGTCCCGACCCTGGTATACTCCTGGGAACGGGCGTACTTTTCGGTGTCGTAAACTCCGGCAAACTCACGGGGCAGCTGCGGGTCAAGGGCGCGGAGATTGAGCCAGTCGGCAATAAGGGCCAGCCCAAAATTGGCCAACAGGGCGATCAGGATAATTAAACCGTAAATATTCATTTGGATACGTGTCTCTCTATATTTATTTTAGGTCTGATCTGAATTAATATGTGTAGCAGCGATTGTCAATCATTGACAGTACTCGCAAAGCAAAGTCAAATACAATTTATCTAAGTACTAATGATCTCGTTAAAAATACCGGGATGGCTAAGCAATAAATTTGATATACAGGTAAGCGAACGGAGTGAGACTCCGAGGAGTAGTGTATTTTTGTGAGTGAGGCCATACTTTAGTATGCCAAATGAACATAAATGCGCTACGACGCCGTAGATCGGAGTTTTTGCGACGCCATGAAAGAGATGCATCTGAAACTGATAGCCTTTAATGGCCGCTATATCCACTCCTGTCTGGCCCTTTTCTATGTCAGGGAAGAGCTGAAAAAAAACCTGCCGCAGGTTGAGCTTGATTTTCATCAGTTCACCATCAACGATCCCTACTATGAAACTCTGTTGAAGGTCAGCGCCGGCCAGCCGCAGGCCCTGTTTTTCTCGGTCTATATCTGGAATGGAGAACTGATTAAAAGGTTGCTAAACGATCTGGCTGCCATCCTGCCGGCTACGTCCTTCGTGTTGGGCGGCCCCCAGGCCGAGGCCCTTAAGCCAGAGCAGCTGCCGAGCAACTGTACCGTGATTACCGGCGAGATTGAGGGGCTTGGTCCTGCCTTCTATCAAGACCTGCAAAACGGCCAACTGGCTCCGAACTACAACTGCAGCCCAGGCCAACCATTTCCGTCGCCCTACCGTGATGATGATCTGACCACGGAATTACGCAATCGCCATATCTATTATGAATCAGCCCGCGGTTGTCCCTTTTCATGCAGTTACTGCCTCTCCTCGGTCGAACAGGGGGTCAGCTGGAAAGAACTGGAACTGGTCGAACAGGAACTGGCTGCCATCCTGCGCCATCAGCCCAAGATCATCAAATTCGTCGATCGGACCTTCAATGCCAAACCGGACAGGGCTATGGCAATCTGGCGCTTCCTGGCGGAGCAACCAGGCCACACCGTCTTTCATTTCGAGATGGCGCCCGATCTTTTTACGGAGGAGATGTTTGATTTTCTGGTTGAGTTACCGGCCGGTCTCTTCCAGTTTGAGCTCGGTATTCAGTCAACTGCCCCAGCCACCCTGGCCGCCGTCAACCGGATCATGGATCTGACCAAGGTTCGCACCAACATGAGCCGACTGGCCGCCCTCAACAATATCCATCTCCATGCCGACCTGATCCTCGGCCTGCCGCAAGAGACCGAAGCCAGCTTTCGGCAATCCCTGCGGGATGTCTTTGCCATGGGCTCCCATTATATCCAGATGGGTCTTCTGAAGGTTCTGCCCGCCACGCTTATCAGTCAAACGCCGGGCCTGGTCCACTGTCAAAAACCACCTTATGAGGTGCTGGCCACCGAACAGATGGATTCTGTGACCATCACTCATCTTTACTGGCTTGGCGAGTGCGTTGAGGCTTTTCACAACAACCGGTACTTCCCCTGTCTGTTCGGCTATCTGCGTGAACGGGACGAAGATATCCTGGCCTTCTTTGAAAAGCTGCTGGCAGTCTGCCATACCCAGAATTTTTTCAACCTGGCAACCACCCAGAACCTGCTTGCCGAGCTGCTGCTCAAGGCCACCGTTGAGCGGCCGGATGGTGCCTTAATCGGGGAATTATTGCGCTATGACTGGCTGCGTTGCGGGAATCGCTTTCTCCCGCAATTTTTACAGACTGAAGAGCTGCAAGGCCTTCGCAAAAATTTGAGCCGGACGATGGCCCAAAACCTGCCGCCTCTCTATGATTACCGAAGCCGCGATGAATTTTTCCGCAAAACAATCTTTGCCGAATTTTCCGGGCCTGCCCTGCAGCAGCTTGGCCTCGCAAGCGAAGACAATAAGACGGGAATAATCTGTTTTCTACCCGCAACAAAACCCTCCATCCACTCGCATTGCGACACATTCCTCCTGCCTTAATACACTAAAAACACTGGTATCTAAGGCATTAATTTAAAGAAAACACACGAAATATTATAATTTGACATCACCCAACGTCCAACAATAGTTTCCTTGGTTATCACAAACATTATGTGTTATTTTTCACTTCAAATGTCAAATTTACTTGAAATTACCGGTGACGATATATTCCTGCTCGATGATGCGGAACTTCGGACATTGATCGGTTACTTATGTGAAGCAGACTACCGCTCTAATGGTCTGTCCACTAAAGGAATAACATGGGGAGGCCATCAAGATGCAAGCGATGGTGGCTTGGATGTTGTTGTGCGAGGAATAGACCCCCCTCCTGCAAATAGCTTTGTCCCAAATTGCACAACCGGCTTTCAAGTAAAAAAACCCGATATGCCAAAAGGGGAAATACTCAGGGAAATGAAGCCCAATGGTCTATTGCGGGCAGAAATCAAAAACCTTATCCAGGAAAGCGGGGCATATGTAATTGTCAGTTCGGCCGGATCAACAACAGAGACCGCTTTAAAAAATCGTAACAAAGCAATGAGAGAAGCTGTAACAAGTGAAGAGAATCAACAGAATCTTCACTTAGAATTTATGGATCGTGGTCGTGTTGCAACTTGGGTGCGGAATCATCCTTTTCTAATTTTATGGGTGCGCAATAAAATTGGTCGTTCGTTAAATGGATGGCGACCTTATGAAAACTGGGCGAATGCGCCAGGGGGTATTGAAGAAGAATACCTACTTGATGATGGCATCAGGCTGCATGATGGAAGCAAGCGGACAGGCGAAGGGATGTCTGTTGAAGAAGGTCTCCTAAAACTCAGATCAGCCCTTTCTGCGCCAGGCACTTCTATTCGATTGGCTGGATTATCGGGGGTGGGCAAAACTCGGCTGGTTCAAGCAATCTTTGATGAAAGAATTGGAGAAAAAGCACAAAATCAATCTTTTGCATTTTATACGGACACATCCTACGGCCCTGACCCTGATCCGATAAGATTTGCAGAGCAACTTATCGCTAGTAAAATTCGAGCAATACTTATCATTGATAATTGTCCTCCCGAACTTCATCGCCAATTAACACAAATCTGTGCCAAGTCACATAGCACTATTAGCCTTTTAACAGTCGAATACGACATTCGTGATGATCTGCCCGATGAAACAAGTGTGTTCAGGGTGGAACCTGCCGGTGAAGCACTTATATATAAATTGATCAGGAAACGCTCCCCACACATTAGCCAGATAGATGCTCAGAGAATTGCATCCTTCTCTGGTGGCAATGCACGTGTTGCAATTGCTCTAGCTAATACCGTACAAGAAGGTGAAACTCTATCGTCTTTTCGTGATGATGATTTATTCGAAAGACTTTTCCGGCAGCGACATGACTCAAATGAAAGTCTTCTTGTTTCTGCTGAGGCATGCTCGCTTGTCTACTCATTTGAAGGAGTAGATGCTGATTCAGAAAAATCAGAGCTTAAGTTGTTGGCATCCCTTGTCAATAAGTCTGGGGCAGAGCTTTATCGGGATGTAGGTAAGCTTAAGGCACGGGACTTGATACAATCACGCGGGGTTTGGAGAGCTTTACTCCCACACGCAATTGCCAATCGTCTTGCTATACGTGCCCTGGAATCCATACCAAGAAACACCATAGCTCAAACTTTTCTAAATAGTGGATCAGAGAGACTGATAAAGTCATTCACCCGGCGCCTAAATTATCTTCATGATTGCGAGGCCGCTCAAGATTTAGTGCATGAATGGTTGGCGCTCGATGGTTGGTTGGGAAAAGAAAATTGCAAGTTTAATGCTTTCGGAATGGAAGTTTTTAGAAACATTGCGCCGGTTTTACCGGAAAAAATATTGTCTGCAATAGAACGGGCTGCCAAAGGAGATGAAGGTAGATGGTTTACCTCTAGGGCCAACACCAATAATTATGAATTCGTCCGGCTTTTGCGGCATTTGGCATACGA
>DAOVJK010000323.1 GCA_030673265.1 Pseudomonadota bacterium
GAGATCCATCCCTATACCTTGCTGGATGCCCTTTATAAATATGATTCCAGCGCAGCATTCCAATTGCTGAGCACGGTTCGTGTCGATCTGCCGACCCAGATTGAAGAAGAGGCCTTGCACTTCCGTAATGGTCGCATGCAGGATCTCGGCTTTGTGGCTCCGGAAGAGGCAGCGGTGCTCTTCTCGCGTCCTACTCCCGGTCAGCCTCTGGCGCAGAAGCCCCAAGATCGGGATTTTAGCCGACTGCCGTCCCTGTATGCCGGACCCTTAAGCGAAAACACCCTGTTGGCTCGGGGTTTGGCCCTGATTACTGACCAGGGATGTTTGGCTCGCCTGGAGCAGGAAATTGTCTGGGCAATCAACAGTGCGAGCATTGCCTATGGTGAAAAAACTCGTGATATAAAACAGATAGCTGACATTGCCGAGCGGGTGCGGGATACCATTTCTCTTGGCTTGGAAACCCTGCTTGCAAAGCAGGATGGCAGTTGTATGCTGGATAGTTCTGCGGCCGCTGCCCAAGCGGCCGACTTGCTGGAAGTCTGGCCCGTAACCGAGTTGTTTAGGCACGGCTTTGCTGCGAGCTTGGATCTGCAACAGCAGGTTCAACAGGCCATGGGGGAGCCCCGCTTTCGGGACTGGTATGATCTGGCGGATACGAACCAGTCGGATGAGCCGGTCGATCGGCTCGAGCGCGCCTTTGTGACCGCATTGCGCGGTCGTCACCCCCTGCGCGGCGGAATTGATCCGGCCAAGGACGACGGTGTCATGGCCTTTGCCTGTCTGGCCGAGATCAATGTTGCCAGCGACCGGCTGAAACGGCTGGTTGCCAGGATCTGCCGCCAAGCGTGATCTTCGGCAGCGGCGGCCTGCAGGTAGTTGAGGGGGACGTTCAGTATAAACAGTCTGGCCATTCATTTTGTTTATCCCCTAACAGATGGATTTAAGACCGTGATCGCAAAAGGTTTTTGGCAAAGGCCCGGCTGTAGGTCCTGAAGTAGGTCTGGAAGTAGATCTGGAAGTAGGTCTGGAAGTAGATCTGGAAGTAGATCTGGAAGTAGGTCTGGAAGTAGAGGCCAACTCTGGCCCTAAGGAACTGTAAAGAGGGAGCGACCCCCTTTAAGCGAGGAATTTATTCGATGCTGCTGGTTATTTCTCCCTCCAAAACCCAGAAGTTTGATAACCCTTGTCCTGAAGAGTTCACCTTGCCTGCATTCCTGCCGGAAATCGAGACCCTGGTCAAACGGCTGCAGGCTTTTGATCCCCAGGGGTTGGCCGGTTTAATGAGCCTGAGCGAGAAGCTAGCCGTTTCGACCTGGCAGAGATTTAAGGACTTTTCTGCCTCGTTTGAGCCGGCCAATAGTCGACCGGCCCTCCTCGCCTTCCGGGGTGATGTTTATGGCGGGATCAAGGCGGAGGACTTTTCCCCGGCCGATTTCAAGTTTGCCCAGCAACATCTGCGGATTATCTCCGGACTGTACGGTTTATTAAGCCCCCTTGACCTGATCCAGCCCTATCGTCTGGAAATGAAAACAAAATTAAGTACAGCTGCAGCCCCTGATCTCTACGGGTTCTGGGCCGATAAAATTATCGGGGCTTTGAATCGGGATTTGGCCATAACCGGCAATACCCATCTGGTTAACCTTGCCTCCCGGGAATATTTCAAGGCGGTCAAGCCGGCCTTGCTGGAAAGCCCGGTACTGGAGATTGTCTTTAAGGTCTGGAAAGATGGGCAGTACAAGGTGATCGGTATCCATGCCAAAAGGGCCCGGGGCATGATGGTTAATTTTGTGATTGACCATCGCCTGGATGCGATCAACGACCTGAAAAAATTCCGGGCGGATGGGTATCTGTATAATGACAGCCTTTCAAGCGAGCTGCAGTGGGTTTTCTGTAAAGGCTGAGTCCTGGCGGCCGAGCTGGCGATCCGGCCTTGTCGAGGGATTGCTTAACTGCGGGTCCGCCCGGACCAAGCTGACTGCATGAATCTATCCATCAAAAACATTGTTCTAAGCCTTAACTAATAATTATGAATGGCATGAATCAAAACGCTATAAAACCGGCCTTCTGGTTGCCATCGCCTGGGAACGGTGCCGGGGTTTCCATCTGAATAGCTTGGCTTAAGGATGGTAAAAAAGTTGAATAAAAAATGGTGGTGTCTTTCGTGGATATTGGCCTTTTCCCTTGGGTGGTTTAGAGTGACAGAGAAGTGTGACAATATTTCTTGGTTTGTTAAGATCTCTCTCTGCGGTCGGGATGACATGCAATATTTGGCAGGGGGTATGAGTCAATGCCGATGAGATTGGCACAGTCTATCCGTTTCTTCACGATGACTTTTTTAAAACGTTAAGCGGTTCATTGAGATGACAGACTGGGATGGCTATTTAAGTTTCCTGGTCGGTAAAGTTATCTGCAGGGGCTGATAAATTGGTGGTGGATATTGAAGAATAATTTGGCAAGACCCAACAAAATGGAGTTGCTGGCTCCGGCCGGGACCCTGGAAGTTTTCGAGGTGGCCGTTGCAGCCGGGGCAGATGCTATCTATATCGGGGCACCATTTTTTAATGCCCGGGAACTGGCTCGCCATTTTACCATGGCTGAGGTGGCAGCCATGATTGACTACGGCCACCGCAACGGGGTAAAGGTTTATCTGGCCATGAACAGTCTGGTCAAGGAAGATGAAATCTCCCAGGCGGTAGAGACCCTGGCCGTTCTTGAGAAACTGGCGCCGGATGGTTTGATCATCCAGGATCTCGGCCTTTATTATCTGGTGAAGAACTTTTTCCCGGAAATGAGAATCCACGCCAGTACCCTGATGGGTGCTCACAATTCTCCGGCGGTCAACAAGCTGGCGGCCATGGGCTATAACCGGGTGGTGTTGCCGAGGGAGATGACCATTAAGGAGATCGGTCAGATCTCGGCCGCAACGAATGTCGAACTTGAGGTCTTTGTCCATGGCGCCATGTGTTTCAGTTATTCCGGTCTTTGTCTGTTCAGCAGCTTCCAGGGCGGCCGCAGCAGTCTGCGGGGACGGTGCGTGCAACCGTGCCGCCGTCGTTACACCTGGACGGGTCGTGGCAAGGGCCTGAGTTCCGGATATTTCTTCTCGATGAACGATCTTGAGGGTATTGATTTGCTGGCCGAACTGGGCAAGGCCGGAGTGACATCCCTGAAGATTGAAGGGCGGATGCGGAGTCCCAGCTATGTCGGTAACGTGGTTAAGGCCTACCGGACGGTTCTGGATGCGTCTCCAGGTGATAAGGCTGCC
>DAOVJK010000299.1 GCA_030673265.1 Pseudomonadota bacterium
AATGAATGCCCGTTCAGTTAAATGAAGGATTTCTACCCCATTAAAAAACTGCTGTCAATAATTTTCCTGCTCTGATCGTCCCGGGATAACAAGCAGACGCCACTGGTAAAGCCAGCGGTGGCCTCTGCCCTAAAAAACCGTAAAGAGTTCACCCTCCCTGGTTTTCCACCTCACCATACACCGCAGCCAGGGCCTCTTCAAGTTTGTCTGGCATGGTACCCCCAGCCTGGGCCATATCGGGTCGCCCGCCGCCGCTGCCTCCTACTATTACCGCAACTTCCTTAACAAGCTTACCGGCATGATATTTTTTGGTTAGATCTTTACTGACAATGGCCAGCAAACTGACCTTCTCCTCAAAAACCGCCCCTAATACAGCTACCCCGGAGCCAAGTTTATCGCGCAACTTGTCACCGACTTCCCGCATGGTCTTGGGGGAATCCACAGTTATCTTTGCCGCAATCACCTTGACCTCACCAACCAAGCGGGCCTCATTAATAATACTATCAAGATCACCAACCGACTGTTGGGCCGTAATCTGGGCCAGCTCCTTTTCCAGTTCTTTCTGTCGGGCCTGCAAGCGACTGATCCGGGCCAGAATATCTTCCGGGCCGGTTTTAAGCTGCTCGCCGATCTCAGTCAATTGCCGCTCGCTCTGCTGGAAGCGATCCATAGCTCCAAAGCCGCTCACTGCTTCGATCCGGCGAACCCCGGCGGCAATACCGCCCTCGCTGACAACTTTAAACAAGCCAATCTCGCCGGTAGCGCCAACATGGGTGCCGCCACATAGCTCCTTGCTATACTTGTCAATGGTCACAACCCTGACCTTTTCCTCATATTTCTCACCAAAGAGGGCCGTGGCCCCTGCCTTGATCGCCTCCTCCCGCTCAAGCACCGCAGTATCGACCCGGCTGTTCCGCCTGATCTCCCGGTTAACCAGTTTTTCGACCTGCTGAATCTCATCGGGGCTCAGGGGGGCAAAACTGGTAAAATCAAACCGAAGTCTCCCCGGCTCAACCAGAGAACCAGACTGTTTAACATGATTGCCAAGGACAGTCCTGAGGGCGGCCTGTAAAAGGTGGGTGGCAGTATGGTTATTAGCCGTCCGCTGACGCCGCTCCTGATCAACCACCAGAGCAACTTTTTCGCCTTGGGTAAGAGTGCCGTCCTTGATCTCGGCCCGATGCAGCACCAATCCTTCTCCAACCTTGACGGTATCGAAGACTACCGCCAGTCCGTTTACACCCTTGATTTCGCCATGATCACCACTCTGCCCCCCCGACTCGGCATAGAACGGTGTTTCCGGACAAATAATGCCAACCGTCTCGCCCGCACCTGCCTGGGCCGCCATCTCACCCTGTTCATCAAGCAATGCTGCAATAACAGAATTACACCGCAGGGAATCATAGCCCAGAAACCTGGTCCGGCTACCCTTCTCCAGCAGGGATTTAATCCCCGCGCCCAGTTCGGCAAGGCTGGCGCCCTTCCACGATTTCCTGGATTGCTGACGCTGGCTCTCCATGGCAAGGTTAAAGCCTGCTTCATCTGCAGAAAGCCCCTTTTCAAGGGCGATATCCCGAACGATATCAACCGGGAAACCATATGTATCATAAAGCTTGAAGATAAAATTGCCGTCCACCACTTTTTCGCCGCTCTTCTTGAGGCGAGACATCTCCTGATGAAGCATCACCAGACCGTGGTCAATGGTCTCCAGAAATCGCTCTTCTTCGATATTAACCACCTTTTCCAACAACTCCCTACTCTCCATAATATGGGGGTAGGCATCTTGCATCTGCTCGATAACCGCTGCAGTGATCTTTGCCATGAAAGGCTTGCTCATCCCCAGGGAACGGCCAAAACGGATGGCCCGGCGCATGATCCGCCGCAGCACATAACCCCGTCCCTCGTTTGAGGGCAGCACCCCGTCACCAACCAGAAAGGTGGTAGCCCGGCTGTGATCGGCGATGACCCGCATGGCGGTATCAACCTTGTGGTCGCACCCATACTCCTGACCGGTTACCGAACCAATCCGCGCCAAGATGGTGATGAACAGGTCGGAATCATAATTCGTGTGCTTGCCTTGAAGGACGGCCGTGATCCTCTCCAGGCCCATGCCGGTATCGATACTCGGCTTGGGCAGAGGAGTCATGGTGCCATCTTCGGAGCGGTTAAACTGCATAAAGACCAGATTCCAGATCTCCAGATAACGATCACAGTCGCAACCAAGCTGGCAATCAGTACCGCACCCCACCTCCGGCCCCTGATCATAGTGAATCTCGGAACACGGCCCGCAGGGACCGGTATCACCCATGGACCAGAAGTTCTCCGCCTCGCCCATTCTGACAATCCGGTCAGCGGTTACTCCGTCGACCTTCTCCCATAGTTCGAAAGCCTCGTCATCATCCTCAAAGACCGAAATCCACAGTTTGCTCAGGTCAAGGCCCAGCTCGACAGTCAAAAATTCCCAGGCGTAACGAATGGCCTCTTCCTTGAAATAATCGCCAAACGAAAAGTTACCAAGCATCTCAAAAAAGGTATGGTGGCGCGCGGTATAACCGACATTCTCAAGATCGTTATGTTTGCCGCCCGCCCGTACGCAACGCTGGGAGGAAGCGGCCCGGACATAGTCCCTTTTCTCTTCACCCATGAACGTCCGTTTAAACTGGACCATCCCGGCATTGGTGAAAAGCAAGGTCGGATCATCGTGGGGAACCAGCGGTGAACTAGCGACAATTTCGTGGCCCAGGTCACCAAAGTACTTCAAAAAACGTGCTCTTATCTCGTTTCCAGTCATCTTATTAAATTTCTATCAGGTTAAATTTGATGGGGTCGTAGCTAAGCGAAGACTGCGAAAACTCCAATCTACGGCGTCGTATATCGATTTTTCAGAAGGCATTGCTATGCTCGCTATCTGCATAGCCATCCCGATATTACTATACCTTTAGGGTGTTTTTCACGACGCTTTTTCGGCTTCGTCAACAGCAATCCCGTATCCCAGTTTCACCTTACGCTCAATATCGGCAAAGACATCGGGGTTATCCTTCAAAAAACCTTTGGCATTCTCACGGCCCTGGCCGATGCGTTCACCGTTGTAAGAGTACCAGGCCCCGCTTTTCTCGACGATATCCTGCTCTGCCGCCAGATCCAGCAGGTCGCCGGTTTTTGAGATCCCCTCGCCATAGATAATATCAAACTCGACGATCTTGAAGGGCGGCGCCACTTTATTCTTGACGAACTTGACCTTGGTCCGATTACCAATCACCTCGGTGCCATCTTTTATCGGAGTCTGCTTGCGAATGTCCATGCGCAGCGAACTGTAAAACTTCAAGGCATTGCCACCGGTGGTGGTTTCCGGATTGCCGTACATGACCCCGATCTTGATCCTGATCTGGTTGATGAAGATTATCGCGGTATTGGAGCGATTGAGGATCCCGGTCATTTTCCGCATCGACTGGGACATCAAACGGGCCTGCAGACCGACATGGGAATCCCCGATATTGCCATCGATCTCGGCCTTCGGAACCAGAGCAGCAACGGAATCAACGACAATAACATCGACCGCGCCGCTGCGGATCAGGATCTCGGCGATCTCAAGGGCCTGCTCGCCATAATCAGGCTGGGAAACCAGCAGATTATCGACATTAACCCCGAGCTGCTCGGCATAGGTTATGTCCAAGGCATGCTCGGCATCGATGAAGGCCGCGGTGCCGCCCATTTTCTGGGCCTCGGCAATAACATGGAGAGCCAGGGTCGTCTTGCCCGAGGACTCCG
>DAOVJK010000267.1 GCA_030673265.1 Pseudomonadota bacterium
GACCACCAACTGTATCCAGAAACCAAAAGAATCCTACAAAGACAATATCTTTACCACCGGGATGGTAGCTTGGCCCGGAGTGAACCACATCGACAACAATAAGGATTTCAGCCCGGTTATCGACAGGGCTTTGGCCATGGATGGTTTTAGCGAAGACACCGATAAGGGTTCGGTCACAGTAGGTTTTGCCAGAAATGCGGTACTATCTGTAGCCGATAAGGTGATCGAGGCCGTTAAAAACAAGGACATCCGCCATTTCTTCCTGGTCGGCGGCTGTGACGGCGCCAAACCCGGGCGTGACTATTACACCAAATTTGTCGAGCAGGTCCCGTCTGATTGCATGATTCTGACTCTGGCCTGCGGTAAATTCCGTTTCTTTGACAAGAATTTGGGTGATATCGGCGGCATCCCGCGTCTGCTTGATGTCGGCCAGTGCAATGACGCCTATTCTGCAGTTCAGATCGCGGTGGCCCTGGCTGGTGCCTTTGATTGCGGAGTAAACGATCTGCCATTATCCTTTGTCCTGTCATGGTATGAGCAGAAAGCAGTAGCAATTCTGCTCACCCTGTTTAGCCTTGGCATCAAAGGGATCAAGCTTGGACCTAGTCTGCCGGCCTTTATTACCCCGAACGTTCTTGATGTATTGGTCAAAAACTTTGAGATCGCGCCTATTTCGACCCCGGAAGAGGATCTTAAAGAACTCCTTGGCTAGAATGATTAGCTTGTTATACACCCGGGGCGATTTTATCGCCCCGGGTGTATCCGCATAGAACAACAATAACGATTTTCAGGAGGTAGGGTTATGCAGTGCCCCGGTCAAGATAGCCGCTACTGGGATGGCGCGGCCGTTTTTGAGGCCAACTGTCCGGAATGCGGCTCTGTCATGGAATTTTTCAAGGACGACAATACCCGTAAATGCGGCCAATGTGGCCACAGGATGTTGAATCCGAGAATCGATTTCGGTTGTGCATCCTATTGTCCATATGCCAGCCAATGTCTCGGTGAGTTACCGCCGGAACTGCTGGCCCAGAAGCAGGACCTGCTTAAAGAGCGGGTTGCCATCGAAATGAAACGCTATTTCGACAATGATTTCAAGAGGATCGGCCATGCTGGCCGGGTTGCGCGGCTGGTGAAAGAGATCGGTACCATGATTGCTGATCGCGATGAGCACCAGGATTTCAACCCGGCGGTAGCGGGGATTGCCAGCTATCTTCACGACATCGGCATCAAGGAAGCTGAGAAGAAATTTGATAGCTCAGCCCCCAAATACCAGCATCAGGAAGGACCGCCGGTGGCCCGGGAAATTCTGACTGAGCTTGGCGCCAATGAAGGGATTATTGAAGAGGTTTGCGATATTATCGGTCACCACCACAGTCCTCGCCCTGATGAAACCATCAACTTCAAAGTCCTCTACGATGCAGATTTGATCGTTAACCTCGAGGAAAAACAGAAAGAAGCACCATCTTCCCAGGAGCATCTGGAAAAGATAGTCACCGGCTCATTCTTGACCCAAGAAGGGGCAGAAGTAGCAAGCAAGACATTTTTAACAACTTGATATTATTAAGCAAAAAAGTATTTCCCCTGGGAGTTCAACATGAAAATTATGCGTAAGATCATCGAAATTAATAACGAGTTATGCAACGGTTGCGGTGAGTGCATCCCGTCCTGTGCTGAGGGCGCTCTGGAGATCGTTGACGGCAAGGCTCGGATGATCGCTGAAAAATATTGTGATGGCTTAGGTGCCTGCCTGGGTGATTGTCCCCAGGATGCTTTGCGGATTATCGAACGTAAGGCAGATGATTTTGATGAAGAGGCGGTTGAGGAACTTCTTGCAAAGAACAAAGGCGCTAGTGTGCCGGTTGGCGGGGGATGCCCGTCGGCAAAGCTGCAGGTGTTTGGTGGCCAGTCTCCTTGTCAGACAGCCAATCAGCCGTCCAGCAATGCCGGAGCCAGCCAATCGGCCCTGGCGCATTGGCCGGTGCAAATCAGGCTGGTGCCGCCCACGGCGTCTTTTTTGAAAAATGCAGATCTGCTGGTTGCCGCTGATTGTACGGCTGTTGCTTATCCTGATTTCCACCGTAAATTCCTGCAGGGCAAGGCGGTTATGATGGGTTGCCCGAAATTTGACGATCAGGACAGTTATGTCAAGAAATTCAAGGAAGTCTTCGAAACCGCCGACCTCAAATCGATTACCATGCTGATTATGGAGGTTCCTTGTTGCGGGACCATGCGTGGGATAATTGCTGAGGCCCTTAAACAGTCTGGAAAAGATATCGAGGTTAATGAAGCGGTGATCAGTGTTAAGGGTGAATTGCTTGCCCGCAGCCCCCTGAAGAGGTTCTAATAAAAGCCTTTGCCCTTGGCGTAAATAAAAGTATTGTAAAATCCGTTGGCTGGTCGTAGTCATAGTACCGGGGGAGCGGCTTAATATCCGGTTAATTGACTTTTGATCATTACCTAATAAACAGTGCAACGGATGGATGGTTCGTAATGAGTAAAAATGCAATTTGGTTGATTGTTCTTCTGGTATTTCTTACGGCTGATCCTGCCTCTGGGTGGTTTTGGCAAAAGAATGACGTGAAGACACCGGGTGTTGCCGCGGACGGAAAACAAAACTCAACGGATACCGATAAAGAGATCGTTCAGAAATTCAAAAAGATGCCTGATTTCAGTGAGAAAAATATTACCTCTGATGGCCTGGTCGATAGCAAAGATTTTACAGGTAAAGTGTTGCTGGTGAACTTTTGGGCGACCTGGTGTAACCCCTGCCGGAAGGAAATCCCTTCCCTGATCAGAATTCAGGACGAATACAAGGACAGGGGCTTTTCCGTGATCGGTATTTCGATGGATGAAGGTGGGCGCAGGGCGGTCAGTAAATTCATCAAAAAATTAGAGGTCAATTATCCGGTCTTTATCGGCAAGGCCAAAACAGCTCGAGGTTTCGGGGGGGTTATGGGTATTCCTGTTTCGTTTTTGGTCGATCGGGATGGGAACTTGGTCAAACGACTTGATGGCTATATAAGTGAGAAAGTGCTGAATCGGGAGTTGAAAAAGCTGCTCAAATAATAGCTGGAAGCAGGTCTTCGTTTGAGGAAGGGTGTCCTGGTGTAAGGTAAATAAGCGGGGTAGAGGTGTTTTTCTCTTGACAGTATGGCTTGACAGTTTGTACTTTTCTCTCTTGTTAGAGAGAAAGTTTGATCCATTTTTTTAATCAAATGAATTGGGAGTTAATTATGAGCAAGAAGATTATTACCCTGTTAATGGCTATGGCTTTTACTGTTGGTGTGGCTGGTGTCTCCATGGCTGCTAAATCTGTTACCTGTAAAGTAACGGCGGTTGACGGTACGACTGTTACTCTGGAGTGTAAAAAAAAGGCAGATACCCTCAAAGTAGGCTCTAAAGTTAGAGTTTCTAAAAAGAAGATAAGGGCAGTTGAAGGTTGCTAATTAGCCCCTGATATTGAGCTATTTGAGCATAAGCTGTCTGGCCGCAAGGCCGGGCAGCTTTTTTTTTGCATTAGTTCAGGCGGTGGCGCCGAAGAGCAGGTAGAAGATCAGGGTGGCCATACTGAGGCCGACCACGAATTCGAAGAACAGTGAGAGCAGGGTACCGACCAGGGCACCGACCCCTGACTGCATGGCCTCCTGCAGATCTTTAAAGTCAAAAAATATCTCGAAGGCTATGGCGCCGAGAAATGCCCCAACGAATATTCCCCCCGGGATAGGCAGGATAAAGCCGAGCACCATGCCGAGGCAGGCGCCTATAATACCGTATCTGGAAGCCCCCATTTTCTTACTGACAAAAGCGGTGATCAGATATTGACCGCCAAAGCCGCCCAGGCAGATCAGGGTCAGGATCAGCAGGTATTGTCCGGTAAGTGGGCTGAACTCGGTCAGTAGGGCATGGAGTACGGCCCCGGCCAGGATGATACCGGTTCCGGGCAGGCTCGGCAGCAAAGTCCCTGCCAGGCCGAGCAAAATAATTATCGTCAGGATGATGTTATAGGGGTCGGTCATTTGCCTATCCTTTTTGTCGATTGGCGTCTTTCTGCGCAGTTAGTTGCAGTGTTGTCTTTTTGTTTACTTTTAAATGGTCCTTACTTATAGTGGCACCCCATGAATATCTTTTATGCAATACTTCTGGGATTCCTGCAAGGCGCTACTGAGTTTTTGCCGGTTTCCAGTTCGGGCCATCTGGTTCTCGCTGAATATTTACTTGGTGTTGAAGATGTTGGCTTGTCTTTTGATGTTGCCCTGCACCTCGGTACTCTGGTGGCTGTTCTGGTCTATTTCCGCAAGGATTTTCTGTTAATGGGCCGGGCCCTCTTGTTTATCAAACTACCTGGCGGCGACGAC
>DAOVJK010000017.1 GCA_030673265.1 Pseudomonadota bacterium
ATTTAATCCGGAGCTGAACGAGGAAGTCCACGCTAAGGCCCATGCCCTGAGGAGCGAATGGGTTCTGGCGATCAGGGGTAAAGTAGCGCCCCGGCCTGACGGGATGATCAACTCTAAACTAAAGACCGGAGAGATTGAGATCCTGGTCGATGAGCTGCGCATCCTCAACAAAAGCAAAACCCCGCCTTTCCCCCTGGATGAAGTTGTCGAAGTATCCGATCACCTGCGCCTCAAGTATCGCTATATAGATATGCGCCGACCGCAGATGGCCGAGGCCCTGGTGATGCGCCATAAGGCCTGTCAGGCCATGCGCTCCTACCTCAATGAGCAGGACTTTCTCGAGGTCGAGACCCCGATGCTGACCCGCTCCACTCCGGAAGGGGCCAGGGATTATCTGGTGCCCAGCCGGGTCAACCCCGGTCGTTTTTACGCCCTGCCCCAGTCGCCCCAGCTTTTCAAACAGCTGCTGATGGTCGCCGGGATGGATCGCTACTACCAGATAGTCCGCTGCTTCCGCGACGAAGATCTGCGGGCCGACCGGCAGCCGGAGTTCACCCAGCTCGATCTGGAGTTGTCCTTCGTTAATGAGGAAGATATCTATCAGGTGGCCGAGGGCATGATCTGCCGCCTGTTCAAAGAGACCAAGGGGTTGGAACTCACGCCGCCCTTTGCCAGAATGACCTATCAAGAGGCGATGGATCGCTTCGGCACCGATAAACCCGACACCAGATTCGGCCTGGAACTGACCAGTCTGACCGATATCGTCAGGAACTGCGGTTTCAAGGTTTTTCGCTCCATTGTCGAGAAGGGGGGGATGGTCAAGAGCATCAACGCCAAGGGCTGCGCTACCTTCTCCCGCAAGGACCTGGATGATCTGACCAACTATGCCAGTAATTTCGGGGCCAAGGGTCTGGCCTGGGTCAAGATGAAAGAGGACGGAGAATGGCAATCGCCGATCGCCAAATTCTTCACCGATGAGGAGCGGGCCGCCATGACAGCCGAGCTTAAGGCCGAAACGGGCGATCTGCTGTTTTTTGTGGCCGACACACCCACCGTGGTCCATAACGCCTTGGCTGAATTGCGACTGGAGATTGGCCGCAGGCAAGGTCTGATGCCGGACGATACCTTTAACTTTTTATGGGTTACCGACTTCCCCCTGCTTGAGTACGACCATGATCAAAAACGCCATACCGCCGTTCATCATCCTTTTACAGCCCCGGCTGAGGAGGATATTGAGCTGCTCGAAACGGATCCCGGCAAAATCAAAAGCCGCGCTTACGATCTGGTCCTGAATGGCACCGAGATTGGTGGCGGCAGTATCAGAATCCACCAGCTGGATATTCAGGAAAAGGTTTTCAAGGCTCTGAATATTTCCGAAGAAGAGGCCAAGGATAAATTTGATTTCCTCCTCCAAGCCCTGGAACTCGGCGCCCCGCCCCACGGCGGGATCGCCTTCGGCCTGGATCGCTTGATGATGATCATTACCGGTCGGGATTCGATCCGTGACGTTATCGCCTTCCCGAAGACCCAGAAGGCCAGCTGCCCGATGACTGAAGCTCCGGCTCCGGTGGCCAGGAAACAGCTGACGGAACTGTCGTTACGGCCGGACTGGCAAGAGTCTTAATGGCGTCGTAAGAATTCCGATCTACTGCGTCGTAGGGCATTTTTGTTCGCTCGGCATACTAAAGTATGGCCTCACTCTCAAAAATACCCCACTCCTCGGAGTCTGCGCTTACCTGTATCTCGATTTTTTTAGTTAGCCATTCTGACCTTGGTGCGCGTCCCTTTTATGAGACTGGCAGTCTTTAGCCAAGAAAGTCGGCAACGATCTCCCGTACCTGCGGGTCGGGGTCGTCAATCATGGTGTTGAGCATGGTCCTGGCCTCATCGGTACCGATAAGACCGAGGATATTGCAGGCTTCTCCCCTGATATAACTTAGTTCATCGGTCAGGAGAGGTCGCAAGGAGGGAATGGCCAGGGCTGTTTCTTCCGGTCGGACCACGCCAAGTTCCTCGTAAAGGACCGCTACCCCCATCCGGACCATAAAACGTTCATCCCTGAGGAGCTCTCCGGTTAGCCGGTGGAGCTCCGGTTCTTTTTTGAACATGGCGACAATGTTTTCGGCAAGTCCCTTTTCCAAAAAATCGCTGATCACGGTCAGCAAGTCCTCATCGCTGAAATCTGGCATTATTTTTCACTCATTTTAGGTATGATGGGTTCATAACAACTAACAGGATGGCTAAGTAATAATTTCGATATACAGGTAAGCGCAGACTCCGAGGAATAGTATGTTTATGCGAGCGAGGCCATACAGATGGTCTGCCGAGTGAGCAAAAACATGCCAGGACGCAGTAGATCGGAATTGTTACGACGCCATGATCAATGGGTATAATTCTAATGTTACTGGCTTCGGCCAGCTTTGCAACTATGGCGGCAATGATCAAGGCCATCGGCCCGGATCTGCCCTTGAGCCAACTGGTCTTTTTGCGCTGTGCCCTGGCCGTGCCGATCCTCCTGGCGATCCTGATCGGACAAGGACGGCCAATTATCGTCCGGGCCCGCAAACTCCTGGTCTGGCGGACTGGGCTGGGGATTCTGGCCGTGCACTGTTTTTTCTATGCCCTGACCCATATGGAACTGGCCAGTTGCATCTTTATCGGCCGCGCCCAACCTCTGATTCTGGCCCTGCTGGCGCCGCTGGTTATAAATGAGAAAGCACCCCGGGCCGCCTGGCTGGCTATCATCACCGGTCTGGCCGGAGTGGCGCTGATCATGAATCCTTCCGCCCAATGGTCCCTGGCGGCTTTGGTGGCCCTCGGCGGTGCAACTTTTTCAGCTGGCGTCCACCTGATAATCAGACGCTTGAATCGAACCGACCATCCCCAGGTTATAGTCTTCAACTTCACGGTGCTAACCGGCCTGGTCACCGGACTCTGGTCACTACCTGGTTTCGTGCCCTTATCTCTGGCGCAATGGTTGTTGATCGCAGGTGTTGCCTTCTTTGCCAGTCTCGGTCAAATCCTGATGACCTCGGCCTACCGGCATGATCGGGCTCCAGCTGTCGCGGCGGCCAGCTACTCTTCAGTAATTCTGTCGGTGGTATACGGCTACTTTTTCTGGGGTGAAACCCCAAACTCTCTGGCCTGGCTCGGCGGCACATTGATCATAGCCGGAGGAGTATTGCTGGTAAAATCACGGCACGGTGTTTCAGAACCGGCTCTAGTTTCCAGGCAACAAAACTAATTTACGGACGGAGGTCAGATTATGCCCGAGGTACTCTCTTCTTTTGACCCGAGAAATGACCGCCTGGCCCGGGACATCCGCAACCAGATGGCCCGGGCCTTTGTTAATTGCCTGGACCCGGAGGATGATCTCGGCCCGGTCAACCACGTGACTGGCCGCCTGTTGCCCGGACACCCGGAAAATGTCTACACCGATTACGTCAAAGACCGGCTGCAGCGCTATCTGGCCGCCAAATTGACCATTACCAGCCATAAAATCACTGACAATTTCTATCGCGCCCTGGTCCTCTGGGATAATGAGCTTTTCTTTGAAACCCATGAGGTCTTGGAGACGCTCTGGAAAGAGTCGGGCGGCACGGCCAAGCTGATCCTGCAAGCGTTGATCCGGGCGGCCGGCTACTATATTCACCTGGGGACAGGCAACCAAGCCGGCGTAGAAAAAATGGCGGCCCGGGCCTCCGCAGTTCTCAATAAATATCGAGGCGAAGTCCCACCTTTTCCCGGCCTCGATAGTTTATTGGACTGTCTGGAGCGCCGGGAGTTAGTTCCCCCCAAACTTCTTTAATGGCCTCACAGAAGCATTACTCACCATGTATTAATGGCTAAATAACACCACGGCTTTAGCGAAAAGCGTTATGAATGCTTCCCCGAAAAGTAACTATTCAGCCAAGCTTAAAAATCTGGGCGAAACTCCTGAATAATTACCCTGAAAATTGACTTGCCTTGGCCCGTAAGCATAGGTAAGATGACCCCGATCAATCAGAACTTACTAGTAATTAATTCATAAGTTAATTAGAGGAGATTAACCATGGCTGGTGATAACTTGAAACACCTGACAGACAGTGAATTTGACGCAACTATCGGTTCAGATACCCCCTGCCTCGTGGACTTTTGGGCGCCATGGTGTGGCCCCTGTAAGGCAATTGGTCCGGTCGTTGAAGAACTCGCGAATGAATACGCCGGCAAAGCGGTAATAGCCAAAATGAATGTGGATGACAACCCGGCCACCCCCGGCAAATTCAATGTTCGGGCTATTCCGACCCTGATCCTTTTCAAGAACGGCGAAGTTGTTGATCAGGTCACCGGCGCAGTGGGTAAAACCCAGTTAATCGCCATGCTCGACAAGGCTCTTTAGGAATAAATTAAGTGCCTCAACCAAGCCCTCTTTTGCTGAAATTTTAAGCAGAGGGCTTTTTACTTTTAGAGTGAACCAATGACGGATTATCAATTGATCATCGTAGGCGGCGGCCCGACCGGTTTAACTGCCGGGCTCTACGCGGCCCGGGCCCGCCTCAAGACCGTACTTCTTGAAAAAGGTGTCCCCGGCGGCGAGGTTATCAACACGGACTGGATTGATAACTATCCGAGCTTGCGCGAGGGAATCTCCGGCTTTGATCTGGCCGAGAAAATGGCGACCCAGGCGGCCCGCTTTGACCTGGAAACCCGGAGCGGTGTTGAGGTTGTCTCAATGGATCTGACCGGCGCCGACAAAAAAATCGTTATGGCCGATGGCACCTCGCTGACCAGCCAGGCGGTGATCTTGGCCACCGGTGCCAGACCCAATAAGCTCAATGTCCCCGGTGAAGTTGAGCTGGCCGGCAAGGGTGTTTCCTACTGCGCCACCTGCGATGGCCCCTTCTACCGAGACACCGAGATCGCGGTGGTTGGCGGCGGCAATACCGCGATTCAGGAGGCAGTGTACCTGACCAGGTTTGCCAGCAAGGTAACGGTTATCCACCGGCGGGATGAATTGCGGGCCACCAAGATTGTGCAGGAACAGGCCTTTGCCAATGACAAGATAGAATTTGCCTGGAATTCGCAGGTAAGCAGCATTGAAGGCAGCCAGGGTGTTGAAAGCATCCGTCTGCTGAATATAGACGGGCAGGAATCGACCCTCCCTGTTCATGGCGTTTTCATTCTGGTCGGCACCATCCCTAATAACGAGATGTTACCAACCGATCAGTTTGAGATGGAAGATGGCTTCATCAAGACGGATCTAGAGATGCGGACCAGTCTGCCAGGGGTGATGGCGGCAGGCGATATTATCAACAAAAACGTCAGGCAGGTTGTCAATGGCGCCGGTGAAGGGGCCGTTGCCGCGATGTCTGCCGAACACTTTCTGGCTGGACAGAGTTGAAAATTATGACAAATATGAACATATCACGGCCAGGGGCGATTTTTGCCACGCTGATTATCTTGATATTACTGGCTGGCTGCAGCGGTCTTGAGAACAAAGAGGAGATCCCAGCTGAGGATCTCGCCAAGAAGGGTCTTGAGCAGTATAATCACGGCAAATATTTCTTGGCGGTTGAGACCTTTAATATCATCAAAGATCGCTTTCCCTTCAGCCGCTTTTCACTGCTGGCTGAATTAAAATCAGCCGACAGCAAGTTTTATATGAAGGATTACGCCGAGGCCTTGGAGTTATACCGTTCTTTTGAGGAGAACCACCCCACCAACGAGGCTATTCCATATGTGATTTTTCAGATAGGTCGAAGCCATTACCGGACCATCGATACAATTGACCGGCAAACTACCGGGGCTCGCGAGGCGATCAAGGTCTTCGCCAGGTTGCTCCGGTCCTTTCCCGACTCACCATATACGGAAGAGGCCAAGGTTCTGAGCCAAAAGGCCAACAATTTCCTGGCGGAGCACGAATTAGGTGTGGCCAGGTTTTATTTGCGGACCAACGAGTTTGATCAGGCCAAGGGCCGGGCGGAGTATCTACTCTATAGCTACCCCGATTCACCGGCGGCACCACAGGCAAAAGAAATGATCAACAAGATTGAGGCTGCCGAAAAGAGGGCAGGGGAATAAAACCACTTCGGTGTTAATTCCCCTCAGGCTTCTTTTTTTTCTTCCTGAATTTCTTGTCGTACCGTTCCTGTTCGCTGTAGATGCAGCCGCAATATGGTTGCCGGTAAATTCCCATCTCTACCGATAGATCAATCCCTTCCTGCCAGCCTTGCCGGAAATCCTGATAATAAAAGGGGATGCCATATTCTTCGGCCAATTGTTCGGCCATATTTTTAATTACTCCGTGCTGCTGATAACGACTGTACAGCAGGGTGGTTGAAAAAGCGTCGGCGCCGACCTCTTTCGCCTTACGAACCACCTCCACCAGCCGCATTTTGTAACAAAGTCGGCAACGATGCTCCTCGTTAAAAACAACCCGCCGCAGGTACTCCCTGAGTCCATACTCACGGTCATAATCGACCACCAGTTTTTCCTGGCGACAATACTCTTCGAGGGCAGTAAGCCTTCTTTTGAATTCCTGAAAGGGATGGATATTAGGATTATAAAAATAGCCCTGGATCTGATGACCATCCTGCCGCAGCATCCGCAGAGGAAAGGCGGTGCATGGTCCGCAACAGATATGTAGGAGAATATTCATTGTTTGCCTCACAGTAACTTATCGAAATTACCCTGCACTAAATGGTGACAAGCACACTAAAGCCCCGCCAGTATTCACTGAACTCAAGCGCTCTCGCTTTGTTATGCAATACATGTCAGCTAGAACGACTGGCCCGGATTGATCTTGACTTTACCCCCGCCAACCATCTCACCAGGATATCGATAACTATAAGACCTCGCCCATAACTTGCAACCGCACAAGGCAAGATGCAACCAACCGGGTCGTTTAACTTTTTGCAAGTTAAGCTATTTTGCTTGTTGTTTGCTCGAAGAGACGGGTAATATAGCCCGGATTACTTTTTTCCTGTCAACCCTGTTACCACGAAGGAACCCCATGAGAAATCTGCAGGATCTTATTGCCCAGATAAAGAATCTCGAAAAAGAGCTTTTCGAAGAGCTCCAGAAAAAGCAGGATGAATTCTTCTACAACATTAAGGGTAAAAAAGTTCGTTTCGAAAAAGCGGCCCGGCGTCAACATAAGAGCCTGATGACCCATGTGCCCACCTATTTACTGCATGCCCGGCTCCGAAATATCCTGACGGTGCCATTTATCTGGGCCTGTCTCTTCCCGGCTCTGTTGATGGATCTTACAGTCTCAGCCTTCCAGGCCGCATGTTTTCCGATTTATGGCATCCCCAAGGTGAAACGGAGCGATTATATTGTCATCGACCGCCACTCTCTGGCCTACCTCAATATCATTGAAAAGGTTAACTGCCTCTATTGCAGCTATTTTAACGGACTTACCGGCTACATTCAGGAGATTGCCGCCCGAACCGAGCAGTACTGGTGCCCGATCAAGCACGCGCGTAGAGTTGCCAACATCAACTCCCGCTACAAAAAATATCTGGAATATGGTGATGCCGAGGCTTACAAAAATAAATTTCAAGAAATAAGAAGAGATTTTGAGGATCTAACTCCCGAGTCCGACAAATGACAAGGCGCAAAGTAATTGTAATTGGTGGCGGCGCGGCCGGTCTCATGGCTGCAGGCCAAGCGGCAGAAGCGGGGGCGGAAACCCTGCTGCTCGAAAAGATGAAGCGCCCGGGCCGGAAGATCTGCATTACCGGCAAGGGCCGCTGCAACATAACCAATATTGCCGAGATCTCCGACTTTATCGGTCATTTTGGCAAAACCGGCAATTTTCTCCGCCAAGCCTTCGCCAGATTTTTTAACATTGAGCTGATGGAATTTCTCGAAGGGCTCGGCCTGAAACAGGTAAAGGAGAGAGGCGGCCGCGTTTTTCCCGCCAGTGGCAAGGCGCCGGAAGTGTTAAAGGTTCTGCTCAAGTGGTTGAAGCAGAGCGGGGTGGCGATCAAAGAGTCCTCCCCGGTTGAGGAATTGATCATCGACGCAGGCCGCATTACCGGGGTTGTGGTTCAAGGGCGTAAAATCCCCTGTGATGCGGTGATTCTGGCCACGGGCGGCGCCTCCTATCCGGTCACGGGTTCAACTGGCGATGGCTATAGATTGGCCGGCACAGCCGGTCATCAGGTCATTCCGATTCGCCCCGCCCTGGTCCCGCTGGTGACCGCCGGCGACATTGCCGGCAGAATGGCCGAACTGAACCTGCGCAACATAAAAGTTCGGATGCTGGTCAACGGCAAGAAATATAAAGAGGCCTTTGGAGAGCTGGTCTTCAGTAAATTCGGCCTCACCGGCCCGGTCATTCTGACTCTGAGCGGCTATGCGGTTGATGCCATTCAAAACGGTGATAAGGTCACCTTTGCCATCGATCTTAAACCGGCTTTGGATGAAAATAAACTGGAAGCCCGGCTCTTGCGCGATTTCGCCAGCCGGGGCCAAGAGGATGTCGCTAGTCTGCTGAGGGGTTTATTGCCCCGGGAGATGGTGCCGATCTGTCTGGAACTGACCAGGATCCCGGCTGAACGCAAGGTCCACAGTATTTCCAGCAAAGAGCGGCGTCGGTTAAGAAGCTGGCTCAAAGACTTCCGCCTGGAGGTGACCGGATTCCGGCCATTTGCCGAAGCAATTGTTACCGCCGGGGGGATAAACACCAAAGAGGTTGATCCCCGGACCATGGAATCCCGGTTGACCAAGGGGCTCTTCCTGGCCGGAGAACTGTTGGATATCCAAGGCGATACCGGCGGCTATAACCTGCAGGCCGCCTTCTCGACCGGTTGGCTGGCAGGCCGCTCCGCCGCCAAAGGCTAACAATTAAGACAAATAAGGAGAAAGAGCATGTCGGAATTCAATAATGTAACCGTTGTCAAAAAAGCCAATGTCTACTTTGACGGCAAAGTCACCAGCCGGACCATTATCTTTGCTGACGGCACGAGCAAGACCCTCGGCATCATGCTGCCTGGTGACTATGAGTTTAATACTGCTGACAAAGAGATTATGGAAATCATCAGCGGTGATCTGGAGGTTTTATTGCCGGGCAATGATGATTGGCAGGCAATAAAAGGCGGGGAGTCGTTCGAGGTTCCGGCTAAGGCAAAATTCTCTCTCAAAGTTAAGACTACAATGGACTATTGCTGTTCATTTATTAAGTAACTTGTTTCCGCCAAGTCATGTTTAACATGAGAGACCAAGTCAGCTTAAAAGTATATTGAAGTTTCAAGGTAGACCGGCAGAACGTTGGGCCAAAACTGCAGTTTAGATCAGGACAAAACATATGACGAATAATGACATCTTGCGCCGCATCCGCTATACCTTCGCCTTTGACGATTCGAAAATGATGGCGATATTTGGCTTAGCCGATCATGAGGTAACGCGGGCGGAGATCAGCGATTGGTTGAAAAAAGAGGATGATCTGGCCTATCAGGAATGCAGCGACACACTGCTGGCGATTTTCCTGAATGGTTTGATTAACGAAAAACGAGGCAAAAAAGAAGGGGCGCAACCCGAGCCGGAGATGCGCTTGACTAACAATAGTATTTTCATGAAATTAAAAATCGCTTTAAACCTGAAAGCCGAAGATGTCCTGGCGATTATGGATCTGGCTGACTTCCCCATGAGCAAACCCGAATTAACGGCGTTTTTTCGTAAGCCGGGCCATAAACATTACCGGGAATGCAAAGATCAGATCTTACGTTATTTTCTAAAAGGAATGCAGCTTAAATATCGCCCTGAATCTTAATGGAATCCAACACTCAAAGGTATAAAGCTATGGAAAGGACTGACAGGTTAGCTGTTCTTATTGATGCGGATAACGCCCAGCCCAGCATTGTTGATGGTTTGCTGGTCGAGATAGCAAATTACGGGGTTGCCAGTGTCAAGAGAATCTATGGCGATTGGACTGCACCCAGCCTGAAAGGCTGGAAAGAGGTTTTATTGGAATATTCTATTCAGCCCATGCAGCAATTTGCCTACACGACAGGAAAAAACGCCACAGATAGCGCGATGATCATTGATGCCATGGATTTATTGTACACCGGCAATTTTAATGGCTTCTGCATAGTTTCGAGTGACAGTGATTTTACTAAGTTGGCGTCAAGAATTAGAGAATCTGGGTTGTTAGTATACGGCTTTGGTGAACAAAAGACGCCTGGCGCCTTTGTTTCTGCCTGTGACAAATTCATTTATACCGAGGTCCTGCGGGCAAAAACCGATGAAAGTGAAGTAATTGTCAAAAAATCCAGTGCCGAATTAAAACAAGATACAAAGCTGGTCCGCATGCTACGCAATGCCGTGGAGGACTCTTCCGATGAAAGCGGCTGGGCTCAGCTTGGACCTGTCGGCAGTAATCTGGCGAAACAATCTTCCGAGTTTGATCCACGTAATTACGGGTATGGCAAGTTGGGCGAGTTGGTTGCGGCAACAAAGCTTTTTGTGATCGAAGAACGACCGATAGCTGGTACCAACTCAAAGATCCTTTATGTTCGGGATAAGCGGAAGAAATAGCTTTAAAATCGAATGATTCAAGCGGGTGGCCGGAAAAGACGCTCTGCTTATTAAGATGTCACTCCTTATTTCTGTTGGTTAAGGGAGACACTTCGTCAAAAGATGATCAATATTTTATCTTATAAAAATCACTTATCCGTGGTTTCGTTTTCTATGCACCACTAAAGATAATTTTTAAGATGTATGACTGAAGATAATCAGTAACTTCACTCTTCATTCGCTCAAGATTTCTGCCAGCAGCTTAAAAGCCCCTTCATATGCTTAAATCCCTGGCAAAACCATTTTTTTTGATTTCCTGATTATTAATCATTACATACGGATATAATGAAAAAAGATAGCGCTAATACTTTGTTTGTTCTCCATAACCTTTGTCTGGCAGAGCAAATTTATAAAGATTAATTTCACTACCAGAAAATTTTCCGGCTTCTAAATCGGCAAAAAGGACTTAGAATGTGATCTAACTCAAACATCTCGCAGACCAAAATAATTATCGACAAAACTATGGGGGATAACAAAACCAACAAATTTAG
Organism: Pseudomonadota bacterium; assembly: GCA_030673265.1. GTDB lineage: Bacteria > Desulfobacterota > Desulfobulbia > Desulfobulbales > JAGXFP01 > JAGXFP01. The sequence goes on from DAOVJK010000017.1 coordinate 11,052, forward strand.
CGACCATCATTGAGGGCAACGCTTCCAGGTAATCCTGCAGGACTTGCGCATTGTTTTCCGGGCTAGTCAAAACCATGCTAAATGGGTTGAAAAAGAGTGGGGCCTTAGCTCGGCTCAACTCTGGATGATGTGGGAGCTCTTCAACAACCTTGGCCTGAAGGTTCCCAGCTGGCCGACATCCTCTCCATCCCTCCCTCCCATATCCGGGGTGGCCCTCGAGTTTTCCCTGAAGTTATTATTTCTCTATCCCCCTGTCTTTTCCATACAATCTAAAGAGAACAGCCCAGCTCAACTCACTCCCCGTTTGATGTTTTTGATACATATGTTATTGTGTAGTATTATTTCTCGGCTAATCAACCCCGCCTCCTTTCTCAGTTAATTAAAGAAGCAAACGTGCCGGCTTATGCGAGTACGTTCAATTGGAGCAAATTGCAATGCCTATTGAAAACAATCTATCGCTGCAATTCGATAAGATTAAACGGGTTGTCTCCTCTCTGCCCGCCGATAGCAGCTGCGAGGTTGAAGTCGATTCCGACTTTGTCGAGAGACTACTCGGCAGAAGACAGGGTGAAAAACTGACTCGCGCCACCCATTCGCGGCTTGTCAGGATCAAAGACGAGATCGTTGCCTCTATCGAGCCACGCCTTACTTGCGAATTATATTCCATAGCAAGCACGGAAAACGGGCGGGTCTCGTTACGCTGCGGAGTCGAATTTAAGAGCCGCAAAATGGCCCATACCCTTCAAGGGGCGCCGTGGCTGGTCTGTTTCGTTGCCACCATCGGCCCCGATCTGGACCGTCGGATCGACGAGCTCATGCAAAGGGGCAAGGTAGCCGATGCCTACGTGGCCGACGCCATGGGTTCCGGTGCTATAGAATCGGTAGCGGACCAATTTCATAACGATTTTTCCGAAAGGCTCGCAAATCTGGGGCAATCGGTGAGTCTGCGTTTCAGTCCCGGCTATTGCGACTGGTCTGTGGCCGAACAATTCAAGCTGTTCTCGCTGCTCGACCATGAGAAAATAGGAGTTGACCTCAGTGACTCCCATCTGATGGCGCCGCGCAAATCAATTTCTGCGGTGTTTGGAATTTTCAACAGGAAAGCAGCGTCGATAACCGCCAATGACAACCCCTGCCGTCGTTGCGGTAAAACAGATTGTATAGCAAGGCGGGTCGAGGCAACTCCTCCATCACATTGAACTTATTTATAATAAGGAGAATTCATGAAGGTTCGTAAAGGTCTGGCCGGGGGGCAATACACCCCGCTGACCCCGGAAGGCATAGAGAGGCTCCATCAGGCTTCTATGGAGGTTTTCGAGGAGGTGGGGGTGCAGGTCAACTATCCCGCCGCTCTGGAACGTTTTAAGGAGGCCGGGGCCGAGGTCGATAAGGATTCCAATATCGTCCGGATGAAAGCCGGGCTGGTCGAAAAGCTTCTGTCCACTGCACCGGAGAAGATCACCCTTTGCGGCCGGGACGAGTCCGGCAAGCACGATCTGGATATCGGCGGCAAGAAGGTCTATATGGGCACCGGCGGCACCGCCCTGAATGTTCAGGAACCCGGCTCCACTGAGACCCGTCGCTCCGAATTGCGTGACGTCATGAACATGGCCCGGATGGTGGAAAGTCTCGAGAACATTCATTTCTATATGCTGAACGTCTACCCCGGCGACCTGCCGGTTGAGGAGATCGACGTCAACCGCTTCGGCGCTGCCCTGAACCGTACCAGAAAGCACATCATGGGTGGGGTCTACACTGTCGAGGGGGTCAGGAGTGTGATCAAGATGGCCGAAAAGATCGCCGGCTCTCCGGAGGCCCTGCGGGAGCGGCCCTTCATCTCGATGGTGGCCTGTCCGATCAGCCCGTTCAAACTGGACGAATCCTACGGCGAACTGGCGGTGGAAGCGGCAATCAACAATATCCCGGTAGTGGTACCGGCCGAGCCTCTCTGCGGGGCGACGGCGCCGATCACCCTGGCCGGCAACCTGGTCATCCAGAATGTCGACACCCTGGCCGGGATCATCATGACCCAGCTCGCCAATCCTGGCGCTCCGGCAATTTACGGCTGCATCTCCTCGATTACCGACCTGCGCGACATGAAATATCTGTCCGGGGCCGTGGAAATGGGGCTGATGAATGCCGGCGCCGCCCAGATGGCTCAGCACTACGCCCTGCCTTACTACGCGACGGCCGGAATGACCGATTCCAAGGCAATCGACGCCCAGGCCGGCTACGAGTCGGCGATCACCTCGACCATGGTCGCCCTGGCCGGGGCCAATTTCATCCACGACGCCGCCGGTTTCGTCGAGTTCTGCATGACCGCTTCCTACGACAAGCTTGTCGTCGATAACGAAATCATCGGTATGGTCATGCGGGCCGTCGAAGGTATCGAGGTCAACGACCGCACCCTGGCCATGGATGAGATCAAGAAAGTGGGACCGGGCGGCCATTTCGTCTCCTCGCGTCACACCAGGAAGTTCATGCGCACCGAGCAGTTCAAGCCGCAGCTCTCCAACCGCGACACTCGCGAGCAGTGGCGGAAGGCTGGCGGTCTGACCGCCTGGCAGCGGGCGACCGAGTATGCCACCGAGGTTTTGAACAGTGAACCGGAAAACGTGCTGCCCGAAGAAACCAGAAACTGGATCAAGGACAATGTCCCGGCGATCCGGTCTTTCATCATGGAATAGGCCGCTGTCGGCAAAAAAGAGAGAATAATGATTACCATCGCAGAAAAAATTAACGCAACCATCCCGTCCGTCAAAAAGATCATCGAAGATCGTGACGCGGAAAAGCTGCTGGAACTGGCCCGCAGCCAGACCGAGGCCGGCGCCGATTACCTTGACGTCAATATCGGAACTGGCAGCGGCTCGGCCGAGGACGAGATAGAGGACATGGCCTGGGCGGTTACCACCATTCAGGCGGAAGTCGACACCGCCCTCTGTATCGACAGCGCCGATCCCAAAGTTCTTGAAGCGGGTCTCAAGGCCAGGGGGGAGCGACCGGCCCTGATCAACTCAACCAAGGCCTCCGCGAAATATCTTGCCGCCGTGGTGCCGCTGGCCAGAGAGTACAACCAGCCCTTGGTTGGATTGGCCATGGGTGAAGAGGGCATCCCGAAAACCGTCGAAAAAAGGGTAGAGGCCTGCCTGAAGATCGCCGAGGCCTGCAATAAAGCTGGGGTCGAGACCGACCAGCTCTTTTTCGATCCCTTGGTCCTGCCGGTCTCGACCGATGTGAAACAAGGTAAGGTTACCCTGGAGACGATTAGCGCCATCAAGGCGGCGATCCCCGAGGCGAAAACGATCATGGCGGTTTCAAACGTCTCCTTTGGACTGCCGAAACGCAAGATATTCAACACCGCCTTTCTCCACATGGCTATCATGGCGGGCCTTGACGCCGCCATTTTAAGCGTACTCGACCCGACCCTGATCGGCGCCGCCAAAACCGCCGAGGCGGTGCTGGGCCGGGATCGTCATTGTCGCAAATATTCCCGTTTCTGGCGGGACAAATAAAGTAAGCGATCCCATGGCACCGGACCTGCTTCGTTATCGGTCTCTTCGCATAATCTATAGTATAGCTCTCAGGCCGATGCTTCGCATTTCAGGCACCATGCACCGCTTGTGGACAGGGTTCCAACCATAAGCTTGGTAGTTTTAACCCGTAATTGGTTACCAAGATGTATAAGGAAAAGATATGAGTGATTTCAGACAGGGAAATATCGTCAAACCATATAAGCGTTTGGACGGGGAACAGATCAACCGGATCCACGAGACCTCGATGGCCATCCTGGCAGAGCCCGGCATCTGGTGCTACAACAAACAGGCGGCCGAGCTCTTCGAGAAAAACGGGGCAACCAGCGTCCTTGAGGATCAGGGTGGCAGCCCCTGCTGGCGAGTGCGCTTGCCCCGCGAGCTGATCGAATCGGCGATTGCCAAGGCCCCCTCGAAGGTGGTGATGGGCGCCCGCGATCCCCGGAACCGGCTGGAACTTGATGCCGAAGAGCCCCGGGTCTACTTCGGTTCCGGATCGGAGACCAATGTCTGGCTGGAAACGGAAATGGCGGAGTTTGTCGACCCCAACGATGACAGCGACCGGCGGAAACTGCCTAAATACACCGAAAAGCGCGGCTCGGCCGCTCTTCTGGCCCGGGCGGCCCATCTCTGCGAACAGTTGGATAACCTCGACTTCTTTGTCCGCCCGGTAAACATTCAGGATGAAGGCATCGACGAGCGCAACCACGACGTCAACAAATTCTTCGCCAGCCTGAACAACATCACCAAGCACGTCCAGGCCGGGCTCACTACTCTCGATGCCCTGGACCACGTGGTCAGGATGGCGGAAATCATCGCCGGTGGTCCGGAAGAGCTGCGGAAAAATCCGATACTCTCCTTTATTGCCTGCGTCTTCAAGAGCCCCTTGCAGCTGGTCGACGATACCGCCGAGAAGGTCTTCGCCATCGTCGAGCAGGGTCTGCCCCTGGTGATCTCCTCTTCACCCCAGGGCGGTTCTTCGGCGCCGATTCAGGAAGCGGGCATCGTTGCCCAGATCAATGCCGAGATCCTCACCGGCGTCGCTTTGACCCAACTGATCAAACCGGGCGCCCCGGTTCTCTACGGCTCGGTGCCTGTCCGGGCCCGGCTTGACGATCTGCACGACCTCTACGGCTGTCCGGAGTTCAATCAGTACAATGTCGACTGCGTACAGATGGCCAGATTTTACAAGCTGCCCTGCTATTCGAGCTCCGGAGTCGGCAACGCCAAGGTGCCCGGCATGCAGGCCACCTTCGAAAAGCTCTTTTCCCATCTCTACATGGCGGCCAGCGGCGCCCAGTACATCCATTATGCCTTCGGTCTTCTGGACCGGACTAATACCTTCTGCCCGCTCCAGGCCGTACTGGACAACGAACAGATCGGACTGGCTAAACACTGCATGCGGCCTGCGGTCATCGGCGAGGCCGAGAGCGAGGAGGCGCTGAAGATCATCCGTAAGGTGATGACCACCAATCACAAGCTTTTCACCCGCCATACCCGAAAACCGGTCCGGGCCGGACTGGTTTCGGAACCCTACCATTTTGAATCGAAGACCGGAGAGGACCATGTTCTGGAGAAGGCGCTGGCTTACATGGCCGAGCTTGAAGAGCGACCGGTCAAGCACCTTGCCAAGGACACGGTCGAGCGGATATTCGACGAAATCCCGGGCCTGTTGCCAGAATTGAAGCAATCAATGTAATTAACATTACAAGGAGAAAACCATGTCAGCGGAAATACTTGAGAAAATTGCCTCTAACGTAGTCCAGGGCCGCGTAGAGCAGGAAGATGAAGGGTTCGACGACGGTTTCGAAGGCCAACCGGCCGTAACCGAACTGGTCGAAGAGGCACTGGGAAAGGGCATCGACCCAAACGAGATCCTGATCCAGGGACTGACCGCCTCGATGACCACCGTCGGCGAAAAATTCGAGAAGGGCGAGTACCTGATTCCCGACATGTTGGCTGCGGCCGAAGCGGTCGGCGCCGGCATGGACATCCTTACCCCGCATCTCTTAAAGGCCGGAGTCAAATCGAAGGGCAAGTTCATCATCGCCACGGTAGCGGGCGACCTGCACGACATCGGCAAGAATATCGTGGCAATCATGCTTAAAGGCGCGGGTTACGAAGTCATTGATCTCGGCGTCGACGTGCCCACTCCGAAGATCATCGAGGCCGTCAAGGAAAACGCTGCGCCCTTCCTCGGCCTTTCCGCCCTTTTGACTACCACCATGCGCAACATGGAAGAGATAATCACCAAGCTGAAGGATGAAGGCCTCCGGGATAAGATCAAGGTATGCATCGGCGGCGCCCCCACCTCCCAGGATTTTTCCGACAAGATCGGGGCCGACGGCCATTGCAGCGATGCATTTGCCGCCCTTGACTGGGTCAAAGCACAGGCCGCTTAAGGAGACACGATGGCGGAAGTAAAAGCATACGACAAGGCGGCCGGATCCGGCAAGTACGAAAAGGCCATGGGGCTGTCGGGCAAGTACGACAATGTCAGGCGGTTCTGGGAAGACCAGCTGACCGGCATTTTTCTGCGCCCGGCTTTAAACGATCTGGTTAACTATAAACGCAAGCGACTGGAACGCCTGCGCATCCTGGATCTCGGCTGTGGCAGCGGCGACGGTTTCGACCTGATCATGGGGGTAACCTCGAAGGACCCCGGCCTCTACGACTATATCCACCAGGCGATTATGCCGGAAATGCTCCAGGAATACCTGGGGGTCGATGTCAACGACAACCTGCTGGAACAGGCTCAGGAGTATTACGGCGATCAGCCCAAGATGCGTTTTGCCAAGCACGACCTGAGCCAGGGCATTCCGGTCGGTTCGAATGACGAGCCGTTCGACGTCTATCTGACCTCCTACGGCACCATGAGCCATTTTCACGACGAGCAGGCCGCGCAAATGATCGCCGATATCTGCAAACACGCGCCGGAACGGGCGGTCTTCATCGGCGACTGGCTGGGGAGATACTCCTATGAATGGCAGGATCTCTGGCACGTTTCGCCAGATGAAGAGTACTTCATGGATTACCGGATCTCCTATATCTATCCGCCGGAAGAGCGGAATCGCGAAGGCATCCCGGCCTTCCCCCTCCGGCTGATCACCCAAAACGAGGTGATGCGGATTATCGCCAAGGCCGAGGAAATTTCCGGAGTAAAGATCAGACCCCGCTGTTTTTTCGACCGCTCGATCATGGTCGGCCGCCATCTGGAAACCCGCGACTATAACGCTAATGCCCCCGACCTGCGGCTGCCGATCAACTCCCTATTCGAGGGTTATGCCCGCACCGATCTTGAACAGCTGATGGTGGATTACGTCCCCCGGGAAGGCTTCGGTCATATCAATAATTTTTTCGAAAGCTTTTTCATGAACACCAACACCCTGGTTGAACACACTATCGCCATGCTGAAGAGCCAGGCGGACGGCGGAATAGTAACCCCGAAAATTCCGACCTTTTATCCCGATTGCCTGAGAGACGCGATCATGACCATGCAACTGGTCATCGAGACGGCGGGCAAGTTGCCGTTCGGCGATCCCCGGGCCAACATGATCGAACAGCACCTCGGCTACTCATTGCGCCGCCTGGAAATGGACCTGCAGCCGGGCACCGGCATGGGCCACGGTCTGGTCGGGGTTTTCGAGATCATTAAGTAACCTGTTAAAATCTGAAGTAATCCTAAACGTGAGGAAATAATATAATGTGTGGCATTGCCGGCTGTTTAGGCAGCACCGATGAAGCAATAATCAACAAAATGCTCGATGCCCTGGTCCATCGCGGCCCCAATGACCGCGGGATTCACGTGACGGGCAATATGGTTCTCGGCCATACCAGACTGTCGATCGTAGATGTGGCCCATGGCCATCAACCTATCTTGTCCGAGGACGAGAGCAAGGGGCTGATCTGTAACGGCGAAATCTACAATTTCAAGGAACTCAGGGCTGCTCTTGAAGACCGCTATCCCTTCCGGACCAACTCCGATTCCGAGGTGATTTTGCATCTCTACCGGGAAAAAGGTCCCGAATGCGTTAAAGAGCTGGACGGCATGTTCGCCTTCGCTCTCTACGACGGTGACACCTTCATGCTGGCCCGGGATCCGATCGGCATCAAGCCGCTGTATTACGGTTACCAGGGCAGCGTCATGTACTTTAGCTCGGAACTGGGGGCGATGAGTCTGGCCGGGGTCGACGAGGCCCACGAGTTTCCTGCTGGGCATTATTATACCCCGGATGAGGGCTTTGTCGAATATTATCAAGTACCGAGGGTGGCCAGCAACCCGATGACCAATATCGACGAGATCTGCAAAAAGATCCGAGAGACCTTTATCCGCTCCGTGAAAAAACGGCTCCTGGCAGATCCGGAAGTACCGGTGGGTTCATTCTGTAGCGGCGGTCTCGACAGTTCCCTGGTCGCGGCGATCGCCGCAGAGGAGATCCCGCATCTACATACCTTTGTGGTCGGGATGCGCGACGAAAACGGGGTGGAAAGCGAAGACTTCCAGGCCTCCCGGGTGGCCGCCGAGCATATCGGTTCGAACCATCACGAATTGGCCTTCACCGAGGCGGAGTATTACAAGGCCCTGCCCGAGGTAATCGGTAAGCTGGAAAGCTACGATCCCTCCCTGGTGCGCTGCGCAGTGCCCTGCTATTTCACTTGCAAGATCGCGGCGGAATATGTCACCGTGGTCCTCACCGGCGAGGGGGCCGACGAGATCTTCGCCGGCTACCATTATATGAAACACTTTCCTCTCGATAAACTCAACGAGGAAGGCAGACGCTGTACCGAGAACCTTCACAACATCAATCTGCAGCGGGCGGACCGGATGGGCATGTACTTCAACCTGGAACTGCGGGTGCCCTTCCTGGATACCGAGATGGTCGCCCTCGGAATGCAGATCGCCCCCGAACTGAAGGTCCGTGAGGTAAACGGCGGTAAGATCGAAAAATGGATCTTCCGCAAGGCCTTTGAGGGCACGGGGCTTTTGCCGGACGAAATCCTCTGGCGTTACAAGGTCCAGTACACCCAGGGCGCCGGTTGTGAATCGCTGGGCGAGACCCTGGCCGAGAAGGAGATTTCCGACGAGGAATTCGCCCAACTCAAGCGTGACCACCCCGTCGCCGTAATCAACAGCAAAGAAGCGGCCCTCTATTTCAAGATCTTCCGCAAATACCATCCCCAGGATTCGATCCTCAAATCGATCGGCATCTGGAGCGGTTTCGATTTTGCTGAAGAGCGCGAGAAGGTAAGCGGTACCATGGACGGCACCCTGACTCATGATATCGTTTGAGGAAGTTGCCAAGACAGACGATAATGCGAAATATGCTGTCAGGAATCTCTCCTTTGAGATAAAAGAAGGCGAGGTAGTCGTACTGCTGGGGACCAGCGAAAACGGTAAGACCACCACCATGAAGATGGTAAACCTCTTGGTCG
>DAOVJK010000263.1 GCA_030673265.1 Pseudomonadota bacterium
CATACTTTGCCTATCGAGCGTTTCGCAATCGGGCATCTCGACTGGTGAAATATGCGGGCTAGGCCTTGAAACAGAGAAATTGGCGCAGAAAGCCGTTAGAATCCGCAGGCAATTAACTGCGTCAGTTTAATACCTTGATACTAAATTTAAAATAATTATTTTCGGGTCTCGCTAAAAGCGATCAAAAGGGCAAATAAATATCGAAATGGTTCAACTGATAGTCTGCAGGATGCGAGTCCAAGTAGCCGTATTTATAAAAGAATAGCTGAGATATGCTCTACTAAAAAGACTGCTAAGCAACAACTGCGATTGCGCATGACAAGGTTGTAGAAAAAGTTACTTTGCATCTTGCGGATGCTTTCTTAAACGCCAAAATTTTTTTAAGGTGATCAAAAAGAACACCAAGCCAATGTCAGCGATAATTAAGCAAAAAAAAGCCGCACAAACTGTGCGGCTTTTCAAGAATAATTGTCTAAAAGTATCTAGGCCGATTGATGGCCCGATGCTCTGAGCCTGGCGATCGACCGCTGCAGGGCGGCTTCAGCCCTGGTCTGGTTGACATGCTCGGCTTGTCGCATAGCTTCTGCAAGCCTTTTCTCGGCCCTCTCTTTAGCAAGCAATGCTCGATCAACATCAATATCACGTCCCTGTTCGGCAGATTCAACCAGAAAAGTAATCTGATTGTCCGAAACCTTACAGAACCCACCGCTGATCATCAATTGTGATTCATCGCCGGCTTTCTTGTAGGACATAACACCAATCTTGATAGTACTCAAGAAAGGGGCATGATTTGCCAGAACTCCAAACTCACCGCCATAACCGGGAGCAGTGACAATATCAACATCCTCACTCAATACCGCTCCCTGGGGTGTTACAACTTCAAGTTTTATGGTCTCAGCCATTCATCAGCCTCTTCAGTATATATGTAGCGGCTAGAACCCCATAAAATACGGGCACATGCCAGCAACAACTTTATGCGATATCAAGCAGCTTTAGCTTTCTCTTTGGCGTCCTTCTCAATTGCCTCTTCAATGGTACCGACCATATAGAAGGCAGTCTCCGGCAGATCGTCATGCTTGCCGTCAAGAATCTCTTTAAAGCTCCGGACTGTATCGGCAACCTTGACATACGCCCCTTTCATCCCGGTGAAAACCTCAGCAACGGTAAATGGCTGGGAAAGGAAACGCTGGACCCTTCTTGCCCGGGCAACGATAATCTGATCCTCTTCAGAAAGCTCGTCCATCCCGAGAATAGCGATAATATCCTGAAGATCTTTGTATTTCTGCAGTGAAACCTGAACACCGCGGGCCACCTGATAATGCTCTTCACCAACAACATTGGGATCAAGGATCCTGGAAGTGGAATCAAGAGGATCAACCGCCGGATAAATACCTAGCTCCGAGATCTGACGGGAAAGAACAACAGTACCATCAAGATGGGCAAAGGTAGTAGCTGGGGCCGGATCGGTCAAGTCATCTGCAGGTACGTAAACGCACTGTACCGCGGTGATTGAGCCTTTATTGGTCGAGGTAATCCGTTCCTGTAGGCCACCGAGGTCGGTACCCAGGGTCGGCTGATAACCAACCGCTGAAGGGATACGGCCAAGAAGGGCCGATACCTCAGAGCCTGCCTGGGTGAAACGGAAGATATTATCAACGAAGAAAAGCACGTCCTGGCCTTCTTCATCACGGAAATATTCAGCAGCAGAAAGACCGGTAAGAGCAACCCGGGCCCGAGCTCCTGGAGGCTCAGTCATCTGGCCGTAGACCAAAGCGGCTTTAGGCAGAACGCCGGAATCCTTCATCTCATGGTAGAGATCGTTTCCTTCACGGGTACGCTCTCCAACACCACAGAAAACTGAAATACCACCATGCTGAGAAGCGATATTGTTAACCATCTCCATCATGATAACGGTCTTGCCGCAACCGGCACCGCCAAACAGACCCATTTTCCCACCACGCGGGAACGGAACCAGAAGGTCGATTACCTTGATCCCGGTTTCAAGAACGTTAACCTCGGTATCTTGATCAGTAAAGGCGGGGGCAGGTTTATGGATCGGGCGCATTTTATCGGAAGCGATCTCTCCCAAACCGTCAACCGGACGGCCAACAACGTTCATGATTCGACCAAGGGCGTTTGGACCACAGGGAATCTCAATCGGCTTTCCGGTATCCCGTGCTTCCTGACCGCGACGCAGACCATCGGTCTGGTCCATAGCAATACAACGGACTACATTGTCACCCAAATGCAGGGCAACTTCGACAACCAGGTTGTCTTCTTTATCATCGATACCAGGGTTTGTTACATTAATGGCGTTCATGATGTTCGGCAACTGACCGGATTTAAACTCCACGTCACAAACCGGGCCGATAACCTGGACAATTTTCCCTACATTTTGCTCACTCATATGACATCAAGCCTCCTAAGCTTTTTTTACTTCCCTCAAGCCCTGCTGGCAACCAGCGCCGCAGTTCCTGACGATTTTTCTCTATCCTTTAAGGGCTTCAGCACCGCCCACAATATCCATCAACTCAGCCGTGATTCCAGACTGTCGCGCTTTATTGTAAATCATGGTCAGGTTGTCAACAATATCGCCACATGCAGTGGTAGCATTATTCATGGCCGTCATCCTGGCGGCATGTTCACTGGCACCAACTTCCAGCATGCCACGATAAACCATAACATTGAGATAAAGAGGCAGGAGTACGTCCATGATCTCGGTCGGACTGGGCTCATAGATGAAATCACCCGCATCAGTTGCAGCAGCCTCATCTTCATCACCAGCAACTGGCTGAACGGGCAAAAGAGCCTTCACCATCGGTTTCTGGGATGCGACGCTGACAAAGCCGCCAAATACCAAGCGAACCTCATCTGTCTCGCCAGCCAAAAAATTGGCCGCAGCTTCCTGGGCAATCTCACGGGCATTAAACATCTGAAAGGTACCCATGATATCGAGGTAAGACTTTCTGACTTTGCCGGTTTTTTTCAAGTAAGCATAACTTTTCTTACCCACGCAGACGAAGGAAACACTTTTTCCTTCATCCTCAAGCTGCTTCATCATCTTCTCGGCAACCTTAAGAATATTGGCATTGAAACTGCCGCACAAACCGCGATCGGAAGTCACAACAACCAGTTCAACCGCCTTAACTTCCCTTTGTTCCATCAGAGGGAAGAGAGAGGTCTCAAGACTGGCTGACATGCTGGTCATGGCATTATTGAACTGATCTGCATAGGGACGGAAATCTTCCATCTTCTGCTGGGCGCCACGGAGTTTGGCGGCCGCGACCATATTCATCGCCTTGGTGATCTGGGAAGTCTTCTTGACTCCCACGATCTTCATTTGAACATCTTTAAGACTAGGCATTAGAGCTCATCCCCCTGCTATTTGAGTCCTCGAGCACCCTTGAACGACTCGACAAAGGCAGAGATCGTATTTTTCATTTTGTCCTCTAAAGCATCGTCAATCGCTTCCTTTTCCTTCAGAGTATCAAAAATGGCGGGATCATTCTGCTCGATATTGGCATAGAGTTCTTTCTCGAAGTCTGCCAGACTGTCGATCGGCAGGGTGTCAAGGTGACCACGGGTTCCGGCAAACAGGATGGTTACCTGTTTTTCCATCGGCAGCGGCTGATATTGAGGCTGCTTGAGGATCTCAACCAGTCTTTCACCACGGGTTAACTGGGCCTGGGTCGCAGCATCAAGATCAGAACCGAAACCGGCAAAAGCCGCCAATTCACGATACTGGGCCAAATCGAGGCGCAGGGTTCCTGCTACCTGCTTCATGGCCTTGACCTGTGCAGCACCACCAACCCTTGAAACGGAAAGGCCGACGTTAATCGCCGGACGAACACCAGAGAAGAACAGGTTGGGCTCGAGATAAACCTGACCATCGGTAATGGAAATAACGTTGGTCGGAATATAGGCCGAAACATCACCAGCCTGGGTTTCAATGATTGGCAGGGCGGTCAGCGAACCTGCGCCCAGTTCATCGTTAACCTTGGAGGCACGCTCGAGAAGACGAGAATGGTTAAAGAAAATATCACCAGGATAAGCCTCACGTCCTGGTGGACGTCTAAGCAGCAGAGAAAGCTCACGATAAGCAACCGCCTGCTTGGAAAGATCATCATAAATAATCAGGGCATGCTGACCGTTATCACGGAAATACTCACCCATTGAACAGCCGGCGAAAGCTGCCAGATATTGCATCGGAGCAGGATCAGAGGCACAAGCCGCTACCACGGTAGTGTAATCCATAGCACCATGCTTACGAAGTGCCTCAACAACCAGAGCAACGGTTGATTTCTTCTGACCGATAGCAACGTATATACAATGAACATCAGTCTCTTTTTGAGCAATAATTGCATCAACACAAAGAGCAGTTTTGCCAATCTGGCGATCACCAATAACCAACTCTCGCTGACCCTTGCCTACCGGGGTCATAGCGTCAACCGCCTTACTACCGGTATAGCA
>DAOVJK010000129.1 GCA_030673265.1 Pseudomonadota bacterium
CCTAAACTTTGAAGATGGTAATTTGTGACTGTTGAGTTTGAGAAAGCAGTTATTTTAAAACCGGTTTTGCCGGCATAGGGATAGTCTTGTCTAAAAAGGGGCTGTTTGTTTTTGTTGACTTTCTCTTGGTACTCTGACCCCATGTTAATCAGCTTCAAGGCGTTCGGTCTCTTTTTGATTACGGATCGTGCAGGCCAGTTTGAAGGCTCCTTGTTTGCCGTGTTTGATTGTTGAAACTGAAGTTCTCCCACGGTGCCCATCAGGCTTAGCCCAGGAGACCTCATAGCATTGAAGTGATTCTTTAAACCTTACTCCGACAACACCGGTAGAATTGTTGGACATGGTGCAAACATGCCGATCTGTCTGAGGCTTGCCGAGCTTATACCTGTTCTTACACCTGGGGCAAGCTGGCAGGGCTACAGTGATGTCGTCGATCTTTATCTTATAGCCACATCGACTACAGGCATATCGCCCCTTTTCCGGCAGCTCTTTCGTTTCAAGCATTGTCATGCTCCATTCCATTGCTGCCGGTGGATCATTTGAGTTTTGCCCATTTCCCCCTCAGCCAGGCCATCACCAGAATCTGGCTAGATAACTCGTCGGGCAGTGCGTCCTTGAGGATACTCTCTGCCATCAGCCCGGAGGTCCGCCAGGGGAAGTCGTAATACTCCGCGAAGGTGTTGATCATATACAGGACCTGATGCCCATCATTCGGATCAAACGGGGTCTCGTCCGGCTGGCCCGAAACTTCTTGGGCATTTTCCCTGTAATCCCGCCATTCATAGCGATGCATCAGGTCTCTCTTGCCAAGCAGTTTCATGTCATTTTCCGGGTAATCTCTATTTATAATTTATTTTTCAACTACTGACCCAAGTAGCCCAAAAGTACCGTCGCCCTATTCGTCGTGGTTGTTCCGCCAGTGCAGGGCCTGGAGATTATCGGGAGAATCTTCGCCTCCTTGGCCGAGACCTTTCACGTGTCCTGTCATCCAGCCATAGGTCGATCCCGTATCGCCGTAATCGTCGTAGCGGATCACCTGCCCGAAGACATCGATCCGCCAGATGCTATCGTCATACTTTCGGCCGTTCTTTTTAAGCGGCCGGGCCTTGTTCCAGACCTTCCGTCTGGTCTCAAGGTCTGCTTGCCCGAATAGATAAACACCAGACATCTCATCCCCCCTCAGAATCTTCTCACTTGACGTTGTATTTCCCCCCCCCTGGCCCTTTATCGGTTCGTTCGGTAATCCCTCGCGCAGAGGGGGCACCCCTTACATTGCGGGAAATATTTTTCGGCCTCCCGTAATGCCCCGTTATGGCACGAAAAATCCCCCAGGTACAATCGGTCGTACCTGGGGGGCAATTCAGAGCAGTCTTCGTGGTGGATCTCGCGATCCCCATTCGGTTGCACATCCTGATTGATGCAATATCCGGGCACTGTATCTCCTCTGAACTCAGAGCTAGCGGTATTCCAGATCCTGGGAGAGCATTTTCCCCAGAGTCTTATCGTAATAATCCTTCATGCACTCAACCCCGTCCATCGATCCGGTCCGCTGTAAGCGGGCATAGCGGCAGCCACCGAAACAGAGCGGTAGATAGGTGCAGTCACTGCATTTTTCTTCCTTTTGCCAGTTGTCGAGGGCGTAGGTTTCTTTGTAGTCCTTGATTCCACTACTAACGTGGCCGACCTTGAACTGCTCATTACCGACCAGGCCGGGGCATTTATAGATTGAACCGTCGTAATGGACCGTGAAACTGTCATCGACATCGATCATGCAGATATTTGGCAGCAGCTTTGGGGTGTTGTAACCCCTCCTGAGGATCTCCTCGCGCAAGACGAGCATGGCCCCGGCCAGCCAGGGTTCGTCGATGGAACCGCAACCCTCGTTGAACTTGGGGGCATAACTGTCGGTGGTTTTTGAGACCTGGGTGAATTTGACCATCGCTACCTTGTCTGGCGTGAGGCCCTTGCTAAGCAGGTCGTTCAGCATGATGGGGAACGCGGTGTAGTTGGCACTGGTGAAATTGCCGCCGATCGCCACCTTGACCAGATCGTGGATCTCAAGGAGGTTGTTGACGATGATATCGTAGCTTCCTTCGCCGCTTTTGAACGGCCGGAACTTGTTATGGTTTTCGGCTGGGCCGTCGAGGGTAACCCGGACCCGGTCGAGTCCGAAATCTTTGAGGCGCAAGACGTTGGTCCGATTGAGCAGGGAGCCGTTGCTGACCAGGGTGAATTCAAAGGTGCCGCCTCTATCCTCCACCCAGGATTTAAGCTTGCTGGCGAAGTACTCGATCAGTGGCTGGCTGAGCATCGGTTCGCCGCCGTAGAGATCGAGGGTCATCTTATTTTTACCGGGTTGCCGGTATCTTTCTTTGAGTAGTTCGATGAGTTGATCGGCGGTGGGGATATCCATGTAGTGATTGCCTTTCATGGACCCTTCGTAACAGTAGGGGCAGGAGAAATTACAGGCCAGATTGAGAATGATCGAGACTCTGACCGTGTTGTTGATGGCGTTAAGCTGATCGATATAGCTAAAGACCTCAGCCTTTTCGGCCTCGTGATCTGTGACCATAAAACCGGCCTGGGCGAGTTGCCTGGCGGCATTGTCCGGCACCTGGCCGGACTTGAAGGCCTTCAGGGATGACTCCGGCATGAGCATGGTCGAGCATTTTGGCAGTGAGAATAAAAGGGCCTCCTGGCCATTGATCTGTGGGAAGATATGGAGGTAATGGGCTGGGCGCATCCGGATAAGTCCCTTGTGTGCTGATTAAGGTCACGTTCTGGTTGGGCCGGGACTCATTCCGGGCCCCGGCCCTGGGCGAGGTTTAGGTCGGGAAGAAAGCTCCTGCAATACAACAGCCCATGGTGTCGGCCATTTTCTGCATCTCGATTCCGCTGTCCAACAAGGTGAAATTAAACTCAGCCATACGAATCCCTCTTAATTATGTGGAGTTTAGTGATAGTCCGGCCGGATAGACGATCCAGCCGGTGCCTCAACCGCTACTAGTAGGGAAATCTACCAGATCGAGAAGATTAGTGTTATGGGAGTTACCCTTAGAGGTATAGGGAAAAGCCCTATTAATCCTGCTAATCCTTGTGCCGCCATGGCTGGCAGGGCGTTGCGAAAAATAAAAAAAGTGATTTTTTTCTAAAAAAAATTGCCAGAGAGGCGAAGAGTAGGACAGCCCAGTCTATTGAATGCTCATAGCTTTTATGGCTTGTTGGTTATAGTCCGGCTAGAAAATTGGCTTATCTGCCATTTCCTTCCGGTTTACTTGCCCCTAAAAGGAGACTCGGAACCCTACTTCAAGCCAGCGGTCAGGGTTGGGAAGCAGGTACGACCAATACTGGGTGGAGTTAAAGAGATTATGGACCTTGCTGTAGATCTTGGCCCGGCGGCCATCTTTAAGGGTGAATTCCTTGGAGATGTTCAGGTCCCAGAGGAAGTCGCTGTAACTACCGTCGACCGACTCACGGGCCAGGAGCCAGACGTAATGACCGAAAAGCTCGGCCCGGAAGTAGCCAGGGCGGTCGTAGCTCAGAATGATATTGGCATTATAGAGATGGTCTTTGTCGGGGCCGGCCAGGGTCTCGGTCTCCTGGTAGATCGAGGTCAGGTTGGCGGTCAGCGCCAGGTTGTGGATGGGCAGGGTCTCAAGCTCGATCTCGTAGCCGTATCTTTGGTCGGTGCCGGAATTTATTATCTGGTTTAAGTTTAAGGCGTTTCTGTTTCTTTCCCAGATGCCATCCAGGTCATGGTAGAAAATGGCGCTCTTCAAGCGCAGCAATTTCAGAGAGGTTGTCTCGGCCCCGAGTTGGTACGACCAGACCTTTTCCGGGGCAAGGTCCGGGTTGGTCGAAGAAAATAGATTGCCGCCGCCATCGATATTACTCAGGAATGGCGCCGAGAAACCGCGGGCCACCGAGGCCCGGAATAAGGTGTCTGCCCGGTAACGGTAGACCAGACCCAGGCTGGGGCTGAGAAAGTCGTCCGAGATCGAATGGCCGTCGTAGCGCAGGCCGGGAATAATAGTCAGGTCACCATAGTTGGCAGTATCGTTAAGGTAAGCGGCCCAACGTTCTTCGGCAGCCGGAGAGGCGACGGCCTCCGCTGGCTGGCCAATAGCCTGGAGAAAGGGGCCGTAAATGATCCGTTGCTCAAGTTTGTTGCGATTGTAATCGAAGCCCAAGGCGAGGGTGTGCTGATCAGTGGTTTTGACCAAGCGGCTCTCTAACCCGTAGGACTTTTCCCGCAAATCAAAGTCCTGGAAAAGATCTCCGGCTGGACCCCGGGCGCCGGTCCCCAGCACCGTAGATTTCTGTAAGAAGTTTCGGTCAAAATAGCTGGCGTTGACTGCCAGACTAAGGTCGGTGGTCAGGCTGCCGGTAAAGCTGGCGGTGGTGAACCAGTCCCGGGAGAGATTGGTGAAACTCAGATCCTTGGCGGCCATATCGAGTAATTTGAAATCCGGTTCATTATAGCCGCCGGTAAGCTGGATCTGGTAACGGGGCAGGGTGTACTGGAATTTCCCGTAGAAACTTTCGTTTTCAAAATACCGATTGTCGCGGAGGCCGTCTGACTGTATAGCGGTGCCGTGAAGATAATAACCGAGCTTTCCCGCCTTGCCGCTGGTTTCGGCCCGGCCGTCAAGGCTATTGGCCTTCCCGTACGACATGGACACCTTGTGGTTAGCCTGGCCTGGTTTGCCGCCCTCCCTGGTAATGATATTGATCACGCCTCCCAGGGCTGAACCCCAGGCTGAAGAGGCCGGTCCCTTGACTACCTCGATCCGTTCGATTATCCCGACCGGGATCGAATTGGTCTCGGCAGCGCCGCTGGAGTTATAGTTCATTTTGACCCCGTCCAGCAGGACCAGGGTGTGATGGGTATGGTAGCTGGAGTCGCCGTGGATGAGCAGGGTAGCGGAGCTGCCGAAATCGTGACCATTGAAGGAGACGAACACCCCGGCCACTCGATTAAGCAGTTCGGCCAGGGTGTGGACGTTGGCGGCCTCGATCTCGGCTGCGGAGATAACCGTAACGTTCTCGGCAATTCTGGACAGGGCCTTGGGATAGCGGGAAGTGGCTTCGACCACCGGTCCCTCGGAGAAATAGAGGTCGAAGTTTTTCGCTTCGGGTGCCATTGTCATATCCTGCGGAATCGCCGCGAGGGCCAAAAAGGGCGCGGCCAGGCTGAAGAGCAGGATAAATAAAATAAATAAATCACGGTTTATCACGGTATGAGATAATCTCCTTGGCTGGCAGTAGTTGCGCTTTCGTAAAATAATAATTACCCTTTTCACAGATGGTGAATTAGATTTTGACTTTTTAATAACCGACCTCTCATTATATAGGCGGCAATAAACTTGAAAAGAATTATTCTCATTTTATTTCTGGTTTTTTTCATGGCCCAGGCGGCAACCTGCCTGGCCTTTGAGATCGTGATCCTGCAGAGCTCGCGGGCTCCCCATTATGAAGAGGGGGTAGAGGGCTTCTTGAGTTCGGCGGTTGAGGTAGTTGCCAGTCAGGGGGCGAAAAGAGCCCTGCCTGATACGGTTACCACCTATTATCTGGACGGTTCGGTAACAGGTTCAGAGCTACGGCAACAGATCATCGATAACCGACCGGACCTGCTCTTGGCGGTTGGCAATAAGGCCCTGGGCGAAGCTCTTAAACTTGATGAGGTCCCCACCGTCTTTCTGTTGGTGGCTGGGGGGGGTGAACTGGTCGAGGACCGGCCCAATTTAACCGGCGTTAAAATGGTCATTTCTCCTACCCGGCAGTTGGAATCCTTTAAAGCGGCCTTACCATCGATAAAGCGGCTGGGTCTTGTTTATGACCCTGAAAGGAGCGCCATGTTCGTTAAAGAGGCTGGCCGAGTTGCATTACTACATGGCATAGAGCTGGTGAGCGAAGAGGTCCAAAGGGCTCAGCAGGTCCCTGAGCGCCTTGCCGGGATGAACGGTCGGATTGATGCCTTCTGGATGTTGCCGGACCCGACCGTTATTACTCCGAACACCGTAGAGGCGATGCTCCATTTTTCTATTGATAACCGAATTCCCCTTTTGACCTTTGCCGAAAAATATATCGCGATGGGGGCGACTGCGGCGGCTACTTTTGACATCTACGACATGGGAGTTCAGGCCGGGAGGCTGGCGAGAAAAGTTTTGGCAAAACCTGGGCAGGCGATACCGGCTGAACTTCCGGCTCGGCTCAACCTGCGGGTAAATAACAAGGTGGCCGCAAAAATAGGGGTCATGGTTGATACCGCCGCTCTTCGCTACTGAGAAGGTCGAAGCAACTCTACCGTTTGCCGGACAGGATAAACTTACCCTCACGAGTCGCCCGCTTATCCACGCATTAGATCGTTATAACTTTTATCGTTTAAGGATTTTCTTTGATTTCTGCATCTGAGATCAGCAGGTCTGGTTCCGGAATTTCCCGCTTATGGGGTAATTTCGCAGTTCGGGTTTTTGTCTGCCTGCTGGCGGCGATGACCACGCTGGTCCTCCTTCATAATTTATTCTTTATTCATTTTCGTCAGCAAGCCAGCGATGCTATTTGGATCAAGGAGAGCGCTGTTCTCACCTCTTTGTTGGCCGACAACGTCCGAATCGGGGTGTTTAGTGAAAACAGGGAGCTTCTTGAAGTACCGATAGCTGCTGTTCTCAAACAGGAAGATGTTCTTGGCGTTGCCGTGATGAACAGGGATGGCGGGGTTTTACTGGCCGAATGTCGAAAGGATAAAGATCCTGGCGGGGAATGCGGTGGCGAGATGAAGGCGGCCTGGGCTAAACTGGCCCCACAGATCGATAACCGCCGGCAAGTAGTGCATTTCAGAAAAAATGAGCGCTTGATATTCGCTGGTCCGGTGATGACGACCGCTGGAGATGCTGAAAGCCTCTATTTCGATGTAGATCGGAATCTTCCCAGCGACCAGGAAATACTCGGTTTTGTCGCTATTGTCTTTGACACTAAGATGCTTGAGCTTGGCCGTCAAGATGCCTTGGTTGAAGGTATTGTGATGACTGGTTTGTTCTTCTTTCTACTGGTAGTGGCAACCTGGCTTATCGTCAGGACAGCTACCCGCCCTATCAGGCATTTGGTAGAGATGGTCAGGGCCAGTGACATTCCTGTAGAAACGTCTGACGAGATTGGTCTGCTGCGGGAATCATTTACCTCAATGGTCGAGCAATTGTCCGAATCGTTTACTACCATAAACAGGCTAAAGAATGAGCTGGAGGAGCTGACCAGCGAGCTGATCAACTCCCAGGAGCAGGAAAGAAACAGGTTGGCATTTGACCTTCATGATAATATTGCCCAGGAGCTTTCAGCCTTAAATATATTCTGCAGTAATATAACGGAAGAATGGCCTGATGCTCCTGAAACCTTTGCCAGCAGATTTGAGCAGATCAACAGATCGTTAAGCAGGTGCATCAATTCAGTGCGGGATTTGTCATACGATCTCAGCCCTCCCGGACTCAGGCAACTCGGTTTTGTGACAACGATCCGGCAACTATGTAATGAATTCGCCGAGGCGACTTGTATTGAGGTAAACCCGATGATTTTCGGTTTTAACGGTTTCGAGCCGCAGTACGACGTGGCAATAAACTGCTATCGGATAATTCAGGAGGCTTTGAACAACGTCAAGAAACATGCCCGGGCATCTTGGGTGGAGATAAAACTTCTGAGAAGTTGGCCGGACATGATCCTGCGGATCAAAGACGACGGGAAGGGCTTTGATGTGCAAGGCAGAAAGATGGAGGCGGCGGCCGAACGAAGAATGGGCCTGAAAAGCATGGAGAAAAGGGCAGATTTAGTGGGCGGGACTATGAGCATTAAATCTTCTGCCGGCAAGGGCACAATGATTATAGTCACTCTTCCTTGCGGCGGAGAGCGTGATGAACAAGAGGGGAGATGAAAAAACTGTATTGATGGTTGAAGATCATCCTGTTTTTCGGCAAGGATTAAAATCGATAATCAATGGTAGTAAGGGTGTTGCCTATAAGATTGTTGGTGAGGTGGCAACTGCTGAAGAAGCTTTTAAGCTTGCAGGTACATGCCAACCTGATCTGATTCTTATCG
>DAOVJK010000314.1 GCA_030673265.1 Pseudomonadota bacterium
AAAAACAAACCATGTATTTCATTTGGTACAAACTGTGACCTTGATATTCCACAGCAAACCAAATGTTTAACACACAAGTACAATCATTTAAAATGACTTCTCAAAAATACTCATGAAATATGCGGGCTAGTGTCGCATCTGCTTGATAATCGATACGTCCGATCGGGAAAGCTGCACATCCAGTCAGGAGCACGATGGTATCATGTCTCCCAAGGATGCCGGCGAGGACACGCCAGGTACCCCTAGGTATCTAACCAACCGTAACCACATAATAAAAAGTCGATATTGTGTCGCGCCAAACCATATGGTTCTAACATGACGTTTGTGACCTGTAGCTGGGCAATCATCAGCTTGTTGCTTGTATTTTAAGGCTTTCCAAGTTAATATCACCAACTTTCTATAATGGTAACGTAATTAACTGGGGCATTAGCGATGATCTCTTCCATACTGACGGTCTGCACTGGCAATATCTGCCGGAGTCCCATGGCGGAGATAATCTTGCGGAACCGCCTTAAAAAAGAGGCGATTGACGTTACCTCTGCCGGACTGATGGCTATGGTCGACCAGCCCGCCGCCGCCCTTGCGATCAAGCTTTTAGACGAGCGCGGCCTGGACGCTACAATCCACCAAGCCCGACAGATCACTACCGAAATAGCCCAGTCGGCCGAGTTGATTCTGGTAATGGAACAGTGGCAGAAGCAGAAGCTGGAAAGGAACATACCTCAGATTAAGGGGCGAGTTTTTCGGCTTGGCCACTGGCAGAACCTTGACATTGTCGACCCTTACCGCCATGATCGTGAAGTTTTTGAACAGTCGTTGACTACCATCGAAAAAGGCATAAACAATTGGATAGAAAAATTATAAGACAATGTTTCAGGTTTTTGCTGCCGGCAATCGCCACCCTGCTACTTGGCTTTCCGGCCGGATGTGCTTGGGCCCCGGGCCACCATCTAACCAGCTCCGATCTGGACACCTCCCAATCCATCTCAACCCCGAAAAACCTGCCACCGCTGATCCCCATAACCGCCGAAATGATAGCCCGACAAGAGGCTACCCGCCTGGAGAAAAAGCTCCCTCCCTCAACCCTTCCCTCGGTGGCTTTGCCCTCTGGTGATTATACCATAGGTCCAGGAGATATCCTTTCGGTCATCGTCTGGGACCATCCCGAACTTACCATACCGGCCGGCGCTTACCGATCACCTGAGGGTACGGGCAACTTGGTAGACGCGCGGGGCCGCATCTTTTATCCCTACGTCGGCGAAATTGAAGTAGCAGGGCTGACCGTCGCTCAGGTCAGAAAATTGATTTGTGAAAAACTTAGCCAGGATATCAAGAATCCCCAGGTTGATCTTAGAGTAGCCGCCTTCCGCAGTAAGAAAGTTCTGGTTACCGGCGAAATAAAGACCCCCAGGGTAATACCTATTACCGATCGCCCCTTGACTTTGCTGGAAGCAGTCAATCTGGCCGGCGGCCCCACCAATCAAGCAGATTTACGCGATGTACGACTCTCCCGCCAAGGTCATGTCTCTCGGGTAGATCTTCTGGCGCTCTATAAAGACGGCCTAACCGCCCCGATTGTCCTCCAGCCCAACGATCAGGTATACATCCCCGACAACAATGATAATAACGTCTATGTCATGGGAGAGGTATTAAATCCGATGGTAGTGCCGATGTCCCATCACCACCTCACCCTGGCCGACGCCCTTGGAGCCGGCGGCGGCATCAGCACCAAAGATGCCGACGCCAGCCAGATATTCGTCATCCGTAAAGAGACCGGCCAAGCCAAAATATACCAACTGGACGGTAACTCGCCGGACTCGTTGCTGCTGGCTACAACCTTCAATCTGGAAAAGCACGACATCATTTATGTAGCCCCGGCCGGTCTGACCATTTGGAACCGGGTTATCGGCAAGCTCCTGCCCACTGTTCAGACTATCTGGCAGACTCATAATATGATCGACAACTGGTAGGAACGGGAATGAGAAAAGACAGCTTACAAGCTGGCAGACCTATTGGGATGCTGGCCATCAAAATCCAGGAATCTTGATTCATGAACGAAACTATACCCGGCCTGGATCACCAGACCAGACAGGCACCGGAAGAAGATATCGAACTGGGCCAAATGCTGGCAGTAATACTTAACTCCAAGGCACTGATCAGCGCCATAACCTTATTAACATTGGCGGTGGCCCTGGCTTACTGTTTGTTAGCCACACCAATTTACCAGAGTGACACCCTGATCCAGGTCGAGACCAGAAGTAACGGCATCTCCGGTCTGGAAGAATTTTCAGGCCTGGTTCAGAATACCTCCACTACAGCCGAGATCGAGATCATCAAGTCGCGCTCCATCCTCGGGGCTGCGGTCGAGGATCTGAATCTGACCCTGGTTGCGGGGCCGGAATATTTCCCCCTTATTGGTAGAGCCTATGCCCGCAGATTTAGCGGAACCCAGACTACCCCGCCACAGAAGGCCCCGCTGGGATTAGACAGTTACGCCTGGGGTGGTGAAGAAATTATGGTCCAGCGCCTAACCATCCCCAAGTCTTGGGAAGGTCGCAACCTCTATCTGGTCGCTGGTGAAGACGAAAGTTTCACCATCAATGCAACCGACGGCACCATAATTCTGAGAGGGCAAGTCGGCACCACCGCACGCGCTAACGACGGACAGTTGGAAATATTCGTAACCGTGCTCAAGGCACGCCCGGCAACGCGTTTTCATTTGACACTGCAGCCCACCCTCCGTTTTATCGAAAAACTGCAGCAGGATCTTAATGTTAATGAGCAAGGTCACAACACCGGCATCATCCGGATCAACCTGAAAGGGCCGACCCCCGTGCAACTAGCCATGGTTCTTAACTCGATAGCCAATATTTATCTGCGTCAGGATATTGAAAAAGGCTCGACCGAGGCGCAAAAGACCCTTGAATTCCTCAACCAACAGTTACCGCTCCTGAAGGCGGATCTGGAAGTCGCAGAATCTCGCCTAAATGCCTACAAGTCAGCCAAAGGCAGCATCGACCTCACCCTCGATACCCAGAGAGTTTTGGAGATGTCCTCCGATTTGGAGAAACAACTTTCGGAACTAAAGTTACAGGGAGTAACCCTGGCCGAAAAATTCACTGCCAGGCATCCAGCCATGATCACTCTGAGCCAACAGCAAGAGCAGTTGGTGTCACAGATCGTCTCTATAAACAACCAGATCAAGGCGATGCCGGACGATATCCAGGAAGCAGTCCGCTTGCAGCGCGATGTTAAGGTAGCCAACGAACTCCACCTGCTTCTCCTCAACAAAGCCCAGGCGATGAAAGTGGTCAAGGCCGGTACTGTCGGCAGTGTTCGAATCATCGACCCGGCGGTGGTGCCGGGCTGGCCGGTCAAACC
>DAOVJK010000068.1 GCA_030673265.1 Pseudomonadota bacterium
CCATCCAGTTGGGGTTCCTGCTCCAGAAAGCCGATAGAATAGCCGGGGGAAAGATGGATTTCGCCGTTGAATTCCTGGTCAATACCGGCCAGGATCCGCAAAAGACAGCTCTTGCCGGAACCATTCAGGCCGAGAACGCCTATCTTGGCCCCGTAAAAATAGGAAAGCGAGATGTTCTCCAGAACGGGTTTCTTGTTGAAAAATTTACTGACCTTGATCATCGAGTAGATGATTTTATTGTCTTCGTTTGCCATTTGTTTTCCCTGTGGTCTTGTTTTGCTTTTGTAAGCATTAGGTTAGGCGGGGCTGATCACTTAGCGGCTGTCAGACAGATATTAAAGATTTAGGTGAATTGTCAACAACTAACTGGTGATCTTGGTGGTTTGTTTTTGATCAGGTCCGGGGGGCTGGTGCTGATATCAGGTAGAGTGTGGGGGGCGGAAAATGTTTGAGAGAGAATTATTCTTAATAAACTATTCAAGTTGCTGATCTTAACTGTAAAAATTCATTAAAACAATTGTCATCGACCGATTTTACTTTTACTGTTCAGCTAAAAGTGTTTTCGTAAGTGTTTGAGCATAATAATGAACGGCTGAACAGGAGAAGCCGATGAGCGATTTAATTAAACATGAAAAACTGGTTGATCAGTACGTTCGGGATGGCGACCGTTTAAAGGCGATTCAAGTCCTGCTTGCCTTGATAACTCAGTATGCGCAGAAGCACGATTTTGCCAAGGCCGAAGCCCTACGGGAAAAGATCATTGACGTTGATCCTTCAGCGTTGAGCGAGGTTATTTCTGCGCAGGATATTATCGATACCGCTCGTTCCAAACCAATGATACTCAGTCACCGTGAGATTTGGGCAGACCTGTATGACAAATTTTCAGCCGAAGAGGCCGATGCCCTTGAGAACGAGATGGAAGAGGTATCGTTTAACCCTGGGAATATTATCTTTGCCCAGGGCGAGAAAAAGTCAAATTTGTATTTTATCGATGGCGGTCAGGCCAAGCACATCTTCACCCAAGGGAATAGGGAGATGTTTATCAAAAGGGTCGTAGCCGGAAATGTGGCCAATGAGGACTCTTTCTTTGATGCTGGTCTCTGTACCAGTACCCTGGTCGCTGTTGATGTAGTAACACTACATTTCCTGCCAGCTATAACCTTGCTCAGCTGGGAAGGCTACCTGCCGACGATAGAGCCGACATTGCGGGACTTCTGTGCCAAAGAAGTAAAGATCCACGATTTATTGAAGGAGAACTCCCAGGATCGGCGTGTTCAGCGGCGGATTCCTCTGCCAGGCCGGATCCTGCTCAAAATTGTTGACGCTGCGGGTGAGGTGGTCGGTAAGACCATCAGGGGGGATCTTAGTGATGTTTCAGTGGGAGGGGTGTCTTTCTTTGTCCAAACCGCCAATCGGGAACAGGCCCAGATGCTTCTGGGGCATAATCTGCATTTACGCTTAAATATACCTCCCATCATGACCGAGATCGAACAGATTGGTAAGGTGCTTGGGGTTAAGAGCTATCCAGGGGGCTCCGAAGAAAAGGAAAAATATTCGGTCCATGTGAAATTCAGTAAAACATTGCCGGAAAAATCTATTGTCGAGGCAGAACGTTTCATTAAGATGCTCAAGATTGCCGAGAGTCGCCGATAACAGTGAAGATATTTATGGATCTGGATGTGCCGGTGGTTGGTATCCTGCGGGGAATTAGCGGAGAATTTTTTCATGGGGTGATGGTGGCCTCCTTTGCGGCTGGTTTGCAGGCTCTGGAGATAACCATGAATACTGAAGGTGTGGTCGACATGGTGAGTCGTTGTCGTCCGGAGGTGGTGGAGGGGAAATTGCTTGGGGTTGGCACGGTTCGTAATTTGGCCGAGGCCAGGATCGCTATTGGGGCGGGGGCCATGTTCCTGGTTACTCCCAATACCGACACCAGAGTAATTGAATATGCTGCGGCTCTGGACATCCCGGTAATCGCCGGGGCCTTTACCCCCACCGAGGTTTATAATGCCTGGGCGGCCGGGGCGGCAATGGTCAAGATTTTCCCTTGCGGGGTTGTCGGTCCGGGATACATTCGGGAACTGCGGGGGCCTTTTGACCAGATCCAGATGATGGCGGTGGGTGGGGTGACTCGTGAAAATCTCAAGGATTACTTCAGGGCCGGCGCCACCGGGGTCGGGGTGGGCTCGGCTCTGTTCGGAGCTGAAGCATTGCTGGAAAGGAATCTGGAAGAGATTACTGAAAATGTCGGGAGATTTGTCGGAGCGGTGACGGAGGCAGCCAATGCGTAACCCTGGAGGCTACCCCACGAATTTCTGACAAAATTTACCTGCCAATATTATAACAGACAATTTAAAAGCTACAGGAGACAGGAATGTACAGACCTCAGATTAAGGTTATCGATTGCACCGTCAGGGATGGCGGGTTGATGAATAAATGGCAGTTTAGTGATGATTTCGTCCGGCACGTCTACCAGGCATTGTCAAAATCCGGAGTGGACTATATGGAGATCGGCTACCTCTCATCGGAGGGGATGTTTTCCCGTGAGGAGATGGGAGCGTGGAAGTTCTGTGCCGAAGATGACCTCAAAAGGATTGTCGGTGATGCTGAACAGACGATCAAGTTTTCGGCTATGGCTGATATCGGGCGGATCAATCACGACGATATCCCGCTATGTGCTGACAGTTCTCTCGATATGATCCGGGTTGCCTGTTATGTGCATCAGGTCGACAAGGCCATTTCCCTGGCCGAGCACTGTATGGATAAGGGCTATGAGGTGACGATCAACCTGATGGCTGTTTCTACCGTTAACCAGCGAGACCTTGAGGAGGCCTTGGATGATCTGGGCAAGAGCCGGGTGCCGATCATCTATCTGGTCGACAGCTTCGGCTTCTTTTATTCGGAGCATATTGATGTGCTGGCCAAAAAATATATCGAGTGTCTGCCGGGCAAGACCATCGGTATCCACGGCCACAATAACCAGCAACTGGCTTTCGCCAATACTATTTCGGCCATCATCAACGGGATTGATTTTCTCGATGCGACCCTGTACGGGATTGGTCGTGGGGCCGGTAATTGTCCGTTGGAACTGCTGGTTTCCTTTCTGAAAAACCCCAAATTCGATGTGCGGCCCCTTATCGAAGTCATTGAACGTGATGTGTTGCCATGGAGCAAAAAAATCGAATGGGGTTATTCCGTGCCCTATATGGTAACCGGTACTCTTAATCAACACCCCCGGGCTGCCATTGCCCAAATGGAGTCCAAGGATAAAGATAAGGTAACGTCTTTCTACGATCAGGCCACTTCTCTACCCGTGTAGCTGTTGACAATAGGCAAACCGGTTAAGAGGCCGGATTGGAGGAAGTAATGCGCTCAGCTAAAATATCACATGGTTCAACCAGCAGGCTGGTCAAGGTTCTGGCCTTGGTCTTGCTCTGTATGTTCTGTCTGCCTGGTATTTCCGCCAGTGTTGATGAGATCAGCTTTGAGTCTTTTATTGAAAAGCATGGTAATGGCTGGATCGATTGGGACAAGGGGCTAATTTACGGAATCGGCCGGGGTTACCCCAGCAAAAACCGTAATAATCGTCCTCTCTCCCGGGGAGTGGCCGGTGTTCTGGCCTCGGGAAGTATTGTCAAGCTGGCGGCTGGGATCCATCTGGATGACGCCCGGACCCTGGAGACTCTCGGTAGCGGCCGCGTAACCATCCACCTGGAAGCATTTCTGAAAGATAAGCAGCACAAGAGCACTTTTGTTGATGATGGCAGGGATCCCTATTACGAGGTGATCCATGTGGCTAGTATGAAAGGGGTGGGCGGCCTGACGGCCAAGCTGCTGGATCATCTATCTACAGATCCTTCCTGGCGGGACTTCCCTGTTCGGCCCCTTAAGCCTCGGGCCGAGTTGGACGATAATGACCAGCCGTGGCTGGTGCTGGATGCCCGGGGATTAGCCAACAACGAGCAGGTCCAGCCGGCGATGTTCCCTAAAATCACCAGCGAGACCGGTGAGATCATCTATGAAGTACAAAAAGTCGAGGAAGCCGCTTTGCTCAATCGCGGCTTGATGCGCTATGTGGTTTCGGACGAACCATTATCCACGCTTCGTTCTGATCATCGGGCAATTGACCGGTTACTGGCCAAGGCCGGAATTATCTTCGGAGTGGACGAGGCCCGGGCAGCAACGGTGGCAAGATCTCTGCAGGTGCCGGTTTTTCCGGCTAAATCTTCGGTGTCTAAAAACAGGAAAAGAAAGAAACGCGAGCGTTATATCGTTACAGACGTAAAGTCAGTCCAAGGCCTGGCCAAGACCAATCTGGTGGTTAGCGCCCAGGACGCTATGAATCTCAAGGACGAGGATGCATCATCCAAGATTCTCCAAAAATGTCGGGTGCTGGTGATTGTTTCCAGCCCGATTGGTGGCATCGAGGGAACCCTGCCTACCCAGCTGGCTATGAACAGCGGCGCAATGTGAGTCTTGTTGACGCGCTATGACTGGGAAAAGTCTTTTTCGCGACCAGATCCTGTTTACCGCGATCTGCCTGGTGCTGGTGACTGGCACGGTGATTTTTTGTTACCGGCTCGGTGTTTTGACCCGGGCCGATAATTATCTTTATGATGTAAATGTCGCCTGGCGCGGCCCGGTCGAAACCTCGGGTCAGGTTACCCTCGTTCTGATGGATGAGGCGAGCGCGGTGCGCTTGCAGCGGCACCGGGGCCAGTGGTCCAGAAAAAAACTGGCCAGGGCTCTGGATAATATCTGCGGGGCCGGAGCGGCGGTGGTCGGTCTTGATATGGTTTTGGCCGCTCCTGATCTGGACCCGGCCGCCGATCAGCTGCTGGCCCAAGCGATCAGTGATTGTAATAATATCGTTCTGGCCAGGGTCTCTGCCGCTGAAGGGGTTGAGGAGATTGCACCGTACGGGTTGTTCCAGGAGGGGATGATCGGCGACGGTTTTATCGACGTCCCTTTGGATCAGGACGGTATTCTTCGCAAGATCCGTTTTTTTAATGCCAGGCCTCTGGCCGATGGCAGTCTCCAGTTGCTACCCTCTTTTGCTCTGGAACTGTCCCGGCTCTTTCTTGATCTCGAGTTTGATTTTGATTTTTCCGGTGAAGATCATTTTCTGATGGGCAAGCCTGATGCTAAGCAGTTACGTCTGCCCTATCCCGATCTTATGATAAATTACCACGGCGACTATACTGCCTTTACCGTGGTGTCATTTGCCGATGTGGTCAGTAACACCATGAATCCGGAAGATTTACGGGACCGGATTGTTCTGGTTGGTTCGACCCTGTCCAGTCAGAAGGATTTCTTTACCACGTCCTTTTCGCGTTTTCACAAAGGCAATGCCGACTTGGCAGGTCATTTTAAAAGCATTGATGAAAATATTCTGGGTTCCGATGAACCTGGGGTTGCCTGCCATGCCCATGCGCTAGAGACAATTCTCCGCCAGGTATTTATTCGTCATATAACCGGCAAGGTAGTGATGTGGCTGACTGCAGTTTTGGGGATATTAGGCCTTATTTTCTATCTGCCCCGGATCGGCATGATTATGGAGGTGGTTATCCTTCTTTTTACAGTGACCGGCCTGGTTATTATCTCCAACCTGCTCTTCCTGAATAATGCCTTGCGGCTCGATATTTCCCCGTTAATCGTGGTGTTTTTGAGCCAATTCATCGCGGGTGTTACCCTGCAGAAATCCTTCGGTCGCAAGAAGACCACAATGATTACTTCCATGTTTGGCAAGTACGTATCGTCGGGGGTGGTCAATGAATTGATCAAGGGTGATATCGGCACCTCTCTTGAGGGGCGGCGTGAGAAGTTGACCATGCTCTTTTCGGATCTGCGGGGTTTTACCACTATTTCCGAAAAATTAGGGGCGAAGGATACCGGCCGCCTGCTTAATGTTTATTTTGACACAATGATCCCTCTGGTTTTTGAACAGCAGGGGACTTTGGATAAATTGATGGGCGATGCGGTGATGGCCTTTTTCGGTGCGCCGCTGCCGTTGGCGGATCATCCAGCGAAGGCCGCCGCCACGGCCCTGATGATGATGGAGAAGCTTGAGGACTTAGTCCAGCGCGACGATGTTGCCGGCGCTGCAGATCTGGATATTGGTATCGGTCTCAACACCGGCGAGGTTACGGTGGGCAACCTGGGCAGTAATGTGTTTATGGATTATACGATAATTGGTGATGCGGTTAATCTTGCTTCACGTCTTGAAGGGTTGAACAAGGTCTATGGTACCCATATTCTCTGTACTGAATTTACCGCCAGGGAGCTTGATGATCGTTTTCTGCTCCGTGAGCTGGATATTGTCAAGGTAAAGGGTAAGGCCGAGGCGGTTGCCATCTGTGAATTGGTCGGCTGGCGGGATCGCCAGGATGAGACCAGGCTGGCTATGGCCTCTTTATTTGGGGAGGGGCTTGGCGCCTACCGGCTGCAACAGTGGGATCGGGCCGAAGAGCTGTTGCGACAGCTTCTGGATACTTGCCCGGATGATGGTCCCTCCCGGTTGTATCTGGATCGGATCGCCCATTTTCGTGAGAATCCACCGTCAGCAGATTGGCAAGGTGTTACTGCTTTTGATCATAAATAATGGTTCACTTTACTCAATAATTCCGATTGAAGACCGGAAAATCTGTTATGACGGGTCGAGGGCACCTGTTTTTGTCAGCAACTAACCAAGACTATAGAACCAACATATAGTGTTAACAATAGATAATAGCTCAGGGAGTTGAGTAACAAAATAACGATGACAGCTGAAAGTGAATCATTGGCGACAAGAATTATCGAGCTGGAGACCCGGCAGGCCTTTCAAGATCAGACCATTGAGGAGTTGGATGGCGTGATTATCAGCCAGCAGCAACAGCTTGATCGTCTGGAGGCGAATTTGGCTCTGCTCAAAAAGCAACTCAAGCAACTTGTTGGCGGATCTGGCGATACGCAGGGGCAGCATGGCTACTGAGCTGATTATGACGGTTGGCGCTGACTGTCTGTTGGAGAATGGCCCGGTTTCCGTAGCGAGTGACATCAAAAAAGAACTGACCGTTGCCAAGCGCCTCTATCTTGATGCCAAAAAGTACGGCCGCTGGATCGGTAAAAAAATAAAACCCTATCTCTATTTCTACTCCGAGACCAGTCAAGGTCTGCGTTTTCCGCGTGGTTTTGCCAATCAGGCCGTGCGTTTATGCCGCCACCATTGCGGGGCAGATTCCCTGCGCATTGTCGATCAACGGCGCACCAGACCCGAGGTAGATTTTTCCTTTAAAGGCGAATTAAGACCCTATCAGATCAAGGCCTTCGAGGATACGGTTAAAAGGGATTTTGGGGTAATTGAATCTGGCACCGGCTCCGGCAAGACCGTCATCGGCCTGGCCGTTATCGCCCATCGGCGGCAGCCGACGCTGGTGCTGGTTCATTCCAAAGAGCTTTTGCATCAATGGGCGGCCCAGATCGAGCTTTTCCTGGGCTGCAGGGCTGGGTTGATCGGTGACGGGCATTTTAATATCGAGCCGGTTACGGTGGCCATTGTTAATTCGGCCCGCAAGCGGCTGGACAGCCTGCCGGAACAGTTTGGCCAGATCTGTGTCGATGAATGCCACCGGGTGCCTGCAACCCTGTTTACCGAGGTGGTGACCGCCTTCGATTGCCGCTATGCCCTGGGCTTGTCGGCCACGGCCTTCAGGCGGGACGGCCTGACCAATCTGATCCATCTTTATCTTGGCGGTTGTGTGCATCGGGTTGCTACCGACGACCTTCACGCCAGCGGCGCGGTTCTGCAGCCGGAGTTTATCCAGAGGCTAACCGAATTCAGTTATGGTTATCGGGGCAATTATCAAAATTTAATGAAAGCCCTGACCGGTAATGGACCGCGCAATCAGCTGATCTGCGCTGATATTGTCAAGGAGGCGGAGCGGGGGAACGGGACATTACTGGTGGTCAGCGATCGGGTTGCCCACTGTGAAGAGCTGGCAAATATCCTCACCGGGCTGGCTACGCACCTCAAAGTGGCAGTGTTGACCGGCAAAATGGTTTCCGAGCAGCGCACGAAGCTGGTCGAAGAGATTCGGCAAGGTGGAGTAGATGTGTTGATTTCGACAGTTCAACTGATCGGAGAGGGGTTTGATTGCCCAGGCTTGCGGGCCTTGTTTTTGACTACACCCATCAAATTTAGCGGCCGTCTCTTACAGGTGGTCGGGCGCATTCTGCGGCCATCGGTCGGCAAGCAGCCACGGGTCTACGATTACGTTGACCAGCCCAAGGTCCTGCAATCTTCAGCCCGGGCCAGAAGTTTTATTTTCGAAAAACGTAGATCAGAACCGGATGGTCAGACCGGCGGAAAGGCTGAATGATTCCCAGTTGACCTCGTTTACTCTCGTTATACCAATGGAACCGTCCGAAAAATAGGTTTTATCGATACCGTCTTCAGCCCGCCATTTTTGATAATGCAGATCAAGGTTGAGCAGCAGTTTGCTGGTGCCGAACTTGGTGCCGAAACCAGCCACCACTCCGGCGGCCTCGGTGGAGTGGTGCTTGAAGCTCTTGGGGTGGTTAAAATCACTCCTTAAATTCCAATTGGCGACTGCCTCGAATTCGGCTGAATGTAACTCAAGGGATCCGTGCAGTTCAAAGGATGGACTAGGTTGAAATTCCAGATCAACGCCGACCCAGCCGCTACGCCATTCGGCGTCATAGGTGCTGGCCAGCCCGGCGATTGGCCCTACTGGCGGCGGATTGTCGGCGGGATCCGAACTGAAGGGGTTGTCCAGTGAAACTGTCTGATAGCCGTCATGGATCGTCAGGTCCTGACTGTGATAAGAACCGCCAATCAGGGGGGATATAATGAGCTTGCGATTCGGTGTTTTGAAAACCAGCCCACCACCCAGCGTAAGATCCCAGACCTCGCCCTCATCGGCCTGATTGTTTGAGCGAGAAAATTCATCAGTTCGGTCATCTAAGCCAAAGTCGGAGTCCTGATTGGTGCCAGCCTGAATTTCGCCGTAGCTGATACTGCCCCGGACCGTTCCACCAAAGGGAGCGTGGTTGTTGAACATGATAATTCTGCCCTTGGTAGTGATCTCGGTAATCTCGAGATCTTCCCAGGTCAGTTCTGAAATGATGTTGGGATTGTCCCCGTAAATATTGCCGGCAATATTCCAGTCTAATTGATCAACCCTGGAGCCGACATTGAGTTCCAGGTCGAGTCTGTCTAACCGGTCTGCAGCCAATGCGGAAATTGGCGCAATAAGCATGAATGAGGTTGCAAGGGGCAGTACGATCGATCTAATAATAAAGTTTCTCATGGTTTGCTCTCAATTGGGATGAAAGTATTCTTTTGGTAATGTTCGGTTATTGTCTCTTGGGATGTCAATGTCTTTTTGGTTGGCCAGCCCGATTTTGCTCATTCTGGGCGCTTTTTGCAGTCTAGTCTAAGCGAAGTTAGGGGGCCATCATTGTTCGTCGGCGATTACAGAAACTAATTCCGGCAGATAATGCGCGATACCCTCAAGGAGACCGGCCGCGTAATTGCCGTTCATCTGCATGAAATTCCCCCTGGCAAGGTACAGGCTATCAGCCGGGGCCTCGGCGGCAGCCTGTTGCCTGACTTCGCTAGTGGCATTGGCCACCAGAACCGCCTTGATTCTACTGGTCAGGACCTCCAGATCATTGCCACTATCGCCGGTATAGATGGTGCGATCCAGCAGAATCCCCGTTTTTTCGATAAGGAAATTAACTGCCTGTAACTTGCTGGCCGTCTCCGGCAAGACATCAAAGAGACCGACCTGATTTACCTCGTCGACGCTGGCAACCAATTTAACCTTGGCCGAGCAGTGGCTCAGGTGCCCCAGCACTTTTTTTTGCAGGCTGGCAAAATCGGCATTGGGGTCAGTATAATAACTAAGCTTGAAGCGGCTTTGTTTTTCTGGTTCCTGGAGGTCAAGTTCCTTGAGATCGCTCAGGTGCGCGGCCAGCTCCGTTACTGTTGTGCCCTGCCAGTCCTGGCCGATAATGTCCTGCCACTCCCGCCATTGCTGCCATTGGCCGTCTGGTTTATGGTAAATAGTTGTGCCCACGTCGCCAATCATAAAATCGGGAGGTGGCAGGTTGTAATCCTTGATGGCCTGTTGCAATAGCTTGAAATCTCGGCCGCTGACGTAGGCCAGGGTGACAAATGGTTTGGCCACTAATTTTTTAAAAAGAGGTCGGGCGAGGGGGGACTCAGGTTGGACCCCGTTGGGCAGCAGGGTGCGGTCAAGGTCGGTGCAGAGCAGAATTTGCTTCATGGTCTCTATCGCTATTTGGTCAGTTCCGGGTCCAGGTAATATACCTGGGCGGCCTGCCCGGCTATTTCGACAACATCGAGGTGGTGGAGTTGCCGGCCGCGTCTGGTTTCAACTTCATTATTGAGCAGCACCTCGCCGCCCTGGATTCTGGCTTTGGCTTCGCCGCCGGTTTCCACCAGCACTGCCATTTTCAGGAATTGGCCCAGGCGGATAACCTTGCCGTTTATTTCGATTTTTTCCATTTTTGCTCGTTAACAAAGGTTTTTTCTGGGAAAAAGGTGATAATGCAAAGAGTAACAAGCTTAAATTAAAAGAGCGACAGGATTTTCCGATGAAGATCATAATTCTGATTTTACTTTGTGTTGTTATTGCTTTCGTCCTGATCCGGGGTCAACAGCGGATGATCTATTACCCGCGCCCTTACGGCCCTGATCTGTCTCAGTCAGATCAGGGGCAGGTGGTCGTGTCTTATGCCACCAGTCAGGGCCGGCAGGTGGCTTTTTACCTGGCCCCTGCCGGGGCGGAGGAAACGCCAGCTCGCCTGTGGTTGATGTGTGGCGGTAACGCATCTTTGGCCCTGGATTGGCTGGATCTCCTTGAGGACTTTCCTGATCCCGGGGCCGGTTTTCTGCTGCTGGATTATCCCGGCTATGGCGGCAACCAGGGGCGGCCTGATCCCACTTCGATTATGGAGTCCTCCGAAGCGGCTCTGGCGGCCCTGGCGATCCATCTGGAAACTGATCGGGCTGATCTGGATAGCAGATTGATGGTCATGGGCCATTCGCTGGGGGCGGCGGCGGTATTGCGCTATGCCGGGCGCCACCCGGTCGGTCGGATTGTGCTGGTTTCCCCTTTTACCAGCCTTAAAGATATGGCGGCTCTTCTGGTTGGCCCGTTGCTGGCTTGGACCATGCTCCACGATTATGATAACCGGGCCCGGCTTAAAGAGATCTTAAGCCAATCGCCGGTGCCGCCGATAACGATCATTCATGGCGACCATGACAAGGTGGTGCCGGTTGATATGGGTCGGGAGTTAGCGGCCTTGTCGAGGAAGATCAATTATCAGGAGGTGGAGCGGGGTGATCATAACTATATTCTGGTTACTGCCAGGGATAAAATTGTTCAGGCTATGGTTGGCTCTGAAGCACATGAAACATTGATTAAGGAGTGAAGCGGTGGCAGAGCACGAGGTAATAGTTTTCAAGGAATACCCGTTTAAGGTCGGTCAGAAGATCCATATTGTTGACGGTTTTCGGCGTGGCGACTGGTTGGTGACGGGTTTCAGCGAAAGAAAGATCCAGCTTCGTTGTCCGGTTTCCGGGGTCGAAATAGAATGTGACAAGCCCTTCTTCTTTGCCGAAAAAAGGCGGCTTCCGGAGTGGCCGGTTAGGTAGTGGCGGCCAAGTGCCAAGGGCATTCTGGCGAGCCCGGGCAGGGGCGTCAGTCGCTCGATCAGCCGGCGTTATGGATGGTC
>DAOVJK010000074.1 GCA_030673265.1 Pseudomonadota bacterium
AAAGTGCCTAAAGTGCCTAAAGTGCCTAAAGTGCCTAAAGTGCCTAAAGTGCCTAAAGTGCCTAAAGTGCCTAAAGTGCCTAAAGTTATGGATGTTATCTGATTAGAAAAGTACCGCAACTTTAGGCACTTTTAACTTTAGATCACTTTAGGCACTTTATTGTTACCTGAAAACCTTAAACTTCTCGACCAGATGATCCGGCTGATAGCTTTCTTTGGCCTGTCGTAGACCGGGGATGCCCAGATCCTGTTCCCGGTTGACGAATTTAAATTCCGTCAGACATTCCTTGGCGAACAACTGATTGATCAGTTGATTTAAGCCATTGAGGCCGGGCATGGCCTTTTCGAAATGACAGACTGCCGTGGTCCGGTTAAGTCTCTCGCCGATAGTAAAGGCCTGAATTAAGCCATCGACCCTGATTGCCCCTCCCAGCAGATTGAAATTGCCAAAGTGCTCAAGGGTAGTTTGCAGGGCTTGTGCTTCTCCACAAAGACCTGGGTCAAGATCGCATTGTCGGGATTGGCACCAGCGATGGAGCAAATCCCGGCACTCATTGATGTTATGTTCGGAGATCCGTTCGAAAACACAAGCATAATTACTGAGGCAATGTTTGACGTGACTGCGCTTCTTGGCGTAGTGGTGCCCGGCCAGCTCAGCCAGAGCGTTAGTCTGATAAACATAGTCGGAATTATCCCGATCCGCAGTAATTGAGAAAGAACCGGTTGCCAGGCCAGAGAGGAGGTCTTTACCTGTAAGCCGCACTCCGCCGATTACATGATCTCCCAGTTCGTTGAACACCTCCGCCAGGGTGAGCTTGCCAGCCGGCGGCCCGAAGATCACCAATTCGTTGCCACTACAGATATCGGTTTTGATCAGGAAGACCAGGGTGTTTTTTATTTCGCAGAGCCAGACGGGCCTGGTTTCAAGCCAGGCAAAAAGATTGGTGAAGGTGTGCTCAGAGATCTGTGGCGGGAAAATAGTCAGGTATTTATTAACCAGTGGGGCCCTGGCAAGATCGAGGACGGTTAAATTGTGCATGGGCTGTTGTTTTCCTTACAAATTAAGGGCTGCTTTCTTGCATTAAAGTCGATAATGATTAATATAAAAAGTTCTGTTTTCTAAAGATTCCCAAGAGCTGGTTATATGAAAGTAATACTTGCCGAAAATGCCGGTTTTTGCATGGGGGTGAGGCGGGCGGTCGAAACTACTCTGGACATGGTTCGGAAGGGTGATAAGATTGCTACCTTCGGGCCATTGATCCATAATCCCCAGATCCTCGGCCTCCTTGACGAAAGGGGGGTTGAGACCCTCCATGAAATTCCCGATCATCGAGATGGCACCATTATTATCCGGGCCCACGGAATACCGCCGGCAAGCAAGGATAAACTGCTGAGCACCGGGGCCACTGTGCACGATGCCACCTGTCCCAGGGTCCTCAAGGTGCAGACCATTATCGGTAAGCATCAGAAAGATGGTTACGCCACCGTCATTATCGGCGATAGAAACCATGCCGAGGTCGACGGCCTTTTGGGCTTTGCTGGCGAAACCGGTCAGGTTGTCAGCAACGAGGAAGACGCCAGAACCATTGAGCTTGCTTCGCCCTATATCATAGTAAGTCAGACCACCCAGGATGATAAGTCGTTTGATCTGTTGAGCGGTATTGTTCTGGGCCGTTTCCCCGGTGGCAAGGTCTTCAATACCATTTGCGACTCAACCCACAAACGGCAGGCCGCGGTTCTGGCTTTATGTGAAAAGGTCCAGGCCATGGTCGTGGTCGGGGGCCGCGGTAGCGCCAACACCAAAAGACTTGGGGCGCTGGTCGAGGGCAAAGGTTGTCCTGTCTATCTGATAGAAACAGAGGAGGAGCTGGACCTCAAATCATTTAGTCAATATGAACGCGTTGGGGTAACCGGAGGAGCCTCCACGCCTTCCTGGACAATCAATCGGGTTATCCACTCTCTGGAGTCGATTCCCGGCCCCGGTGAAAGCAGGCTTGCTAATCTGCTTGGCCGGTTGATTGGTTTTTTGATGGCTTCCAATCTGTATGTGGCTGTCGGCGGTGGTTTCCTGGCCTGTGCAGTTACTTCTTTGCTGGGTGAGTCGTTTGCGTGGGTAACTTTTATGATAGTTGCCGCCTATCTGTTCGCTATGCATAACCTTAATCGCTTTAACGGCTCGGAGACCGGTCGATTCTCTGACCCGGTCCGGGAAAAGTTTCGGCTCAAGTATCGCTGGTCGGTTCTGGGTTTATCCTGGTTAGCGCTGGCAGTCTCTTTGGGCCTTGCCTATGCTTATGAAGGGTTCTCTTTCCCTCTTCTGGCGGGAATGAGTGCTTTGGGCGTACTTTATAGTTTCAGATCAATTCCCAAGGGACTGTCATCCTTTATCCGAATCAGGCGTCTGCGCGAGATTCCCGGCTCCAAAACTTTTTTTGTCGCTATGGGCTGGGCCTTTGTGATAATTGTGGTGCCATTGCTCGGTAGCAGCCATGGTCTTGGTCCGGGGGAGGTTGGGGCCTTTCTGTTTGTGCTTCTCCTGGTCTATGTTCGTAGTGCTTTGTACGATGTTTTCGAGGTGCAGGGGGACCGCATTGCCGGTAAAGAGACGCTGCCGGTCTGCATCGGACGGGACAAGACCTTGCGGCTTCTCTACGGGATGATTGTGCTGCTGGGCTTGCTGCTGATTCTAGGCCCGTTAGCTGGTTTGTTGTCCTTGGTCTGGAGTGGCTTGTTGCCGGTTGTCCTTTATCTTTTTGTTGTGACCAGAAGGTATGATAAAGGAGAATTCTCGCATAGCCCCAAGCTGGAGTTCGCGGTAGATTCAATCTTTCCGCTTATTGCGATGCTGGCTTATCTGGTAAATATTTTCTGATGGTGTCTGGAGAGAATAATGTTTGGTTGGTTTAAGAAGAAAAAGAAAGATGAAGTTGCTCCGGGGGCAGCTGGCCAGACTACTTTTGAGGTCGAGTCCCCTGAAAACGAGGCCAAGCCGCTGGTTGATGGCCTGGCCAGGACCAGATCATCCTTTATGGATCGGGTTGAGTCCTTGTTTCTTGGCAAGAAGAAGGTCGATAACGATCTGCTTGAGGAGTTGGAAGAGATCTTGATCACCGCCGACCTGGGGGTCAGCACTGCCCAGGAATTGCTGGAGTGTGCCAGAACGATGGCTGCCCGCGATGAACTGGCGGATTCCGCCGCTCTAAAAATAATTCTCAAGGAAAAAATTGTCGCCTATCTGGAGGCTTCTTCCGGGGGGCACGATCTGAATATGCCCGATTCCGGACCCTTGGTTATTATGGTTCTCGGTGTCAACGGGGTCGGGAAAACCACCAGTATCGGTAAGATCGCCAACAAGTACAGCCGGGCTGGTAAGAAGGTGCTGCTGGTGGCGGCCGACACCTTCCGGGCTGCCGCGACGGAACAATTGCAAATCTGGGGTGAACGGATCGGGGTGGATGTGATCGCCCGCGAGGCCGGGGCCGATCCTTCTTCGGTGATATATGATGCATTGGACTCGGCCCAGGGCCGGGACTGTGATGTGATAATTGTTGATACCGCCGGGCGCATGCATACCAAGGTCAACCTGGTCGAAGAGCTTAAGAAGATCAAAAGGGTCATGGGCAAGAAAATTGTTGGCGCCCCCCATGAGTTGTGGCTGGTTATAGATGCCACCACCGGCCAGAACGCGATCTCCCAAGCGCGGCTGTTCAATGAGGCGGTTGATGTTACCGGACTGGTGTTGACCAAGCTCGATGGTACCTCCAAGGGGGGCATCGTTGTTAATATCTGTCGGGAGTTGAATATTCCGATCCGTTTCATCGGGGTAGGGGAGCAAATAAACGATCTTCGTGATTTTGAGCCCCATGAATTTGCTGAGGCGCTTTTCACTAATAACTGACTGGGAATCATCAAAACGAACCGCAGAATATCGAACAGAGAATATCGAATTTAGAAGTGTTTCCTTCTACTTCTGCGGTTCAAAATTACTGGTTCAATGTTCTCCTTTTAGCTGCGTAGAAAGTACAACTGGGGTATAGCAATCTAGGGATGGCTAAGTTAAAACTTCGATACACAGGTAGCGTAGACTCCGAGGAGTGGTGGTCTTGTGGAGGCGAAGGCATACTTTAGTATGTCGAGCATCCACAAGAGCGCTACGACGCAGGAGATCGGAGTTTTTACGACGCCATCATAACTGAATCTCTGGAAATATTATATGCAATACCGACAACACAACCAACCGGGCTGTGGTGGGTGCCTGTTCATGGTTATCCTGCTGGTCCTTATCTCCGGCGGCACCTCACTCCTTTTTGAGGTACTCGGGGCCATTTTTTACCTGGGGCTCTTTGCGGTGTTCTTCATGGTTGCCGCATTCTGGGGATTTTCCTATTTCGTCAAACGGCAGGTTGCCCAATATGAAAGTTCCCAGACCGAAAGCCATAATCAGTTTGTTTTCCTGTTGGTCAATATTCTGGTCAATATTGCCGGGATTGATGGCGAGGTCAGTCGCTCCGAGCTAAGCGCCATTAATAACTTCTTCCGGCACCATCTTCATTACAACCAGAGCCAGATGTTCTGGGTCAAGGAACTGACCAAAGAAGCGATGGCGGCTTCGGTCGGCCTTGACGAATTACTGGCGGATTTCAAAGCTGATTTTGCCTACGAACCACGCCTGATTCTTATCGAACTTATTTATCAGGTCATATATTCCAAGCCCGATGTTATTAATGCCGAGCTGAACGCAGCCGAAAAGATCGCTGTTTATCTGGAGATTAACGCGTATCAGCATCAGACTATCCATAATAAGTACCGTGGTGTGTCCCAAGCGGCTGCTGACAGCGAGGAGAGCTATTATGGGGTCCTGGGGCTTCAGCCCGGCGCCGGTTTTGATGAGATCAGGAAGGCATATCGCCGGCTCAGTAAGGAATACCATCCCGACAAGGTCGGACACCTGGGCGAGGAATTCAGGCAGGTCGCCGAGGAAAAGATGAAAGAGATCAATGTGGCTTACAACCATTTGCAGAAGAAGTTTGGCGGTTGACCTGCGGGGTTGATTTGATGTCAGGAAAAGTGCTGGCTCTGGAGCCTTATTTCGGCGGTTCCCATAAGAGTTTCCTGGCTGGTCTGGAAGGTATCGTTCCCGGGGGCATGGATCTGATAACCCTGCCGGCCCGCAAATGGAAATGGCGGATGCGTTTGTCGGGACCGTGGCTGGCCAATGAATTGGCCCGGATAGCCAATCCGGAAGATTACCGTTGTCTGCTTTGTTCCACTTTTGTGGATGTCGCCACTCTCAAGGGATTGATGCCGGAGTGGGCCCGGCGATTGCCGGTCGTGACCTATTTCCATGAAAACCAGTTTGCCTACCCGGTCCGATTTGAAAAAGAGGGAGACGTTCAATTCACCCTGACCAATGTCACCACCGCCCTGGCTTCAGATCGGCTGGCCTTTAATTCCCGTTACAATCTTGAGACATTTCTGGATGGGTACCGCAGGGTGTTGAAGCGGGCCAATGATATGCGACTGCCGAATGTTGAGGCGGAACTTCGGGCTAAATCCTTTATTATTCATCCGGGTCAGGATTTTAGTTTAATTGATCAGGATGTCAGCCGGAAGGGGGAAGGAAAACCTCCGGTTATTATCTGGAACCATCGCTGGGAGCATGACAAAAATCCTGAACGATTTTTCGAGTCCCTGTTTGAGTTGGATCGGCGCCAGATTGATTTTAAGCTGGTGGTCATGGGCGAATCATTTCGTAATCATCCCCCGGTGTTTGATGAGGCCAGAGAAAAGCTTGCTCATAGAATATTAAAATTCGGTTATGTTGAGTCGAGAGAGGAGTATTGCCAGTGGCTACGGCAGGGTGATACGGTGGTATCAACCGCCGACCATGAGTTTTTCGGGATCTCTGTGGTCGAAGCGGTCCGAGCTGGATGCCGGCCGCTGTTGCCTAACCGGTTGTCCTATCCGGAACTTTTTCCGGCTGAGTATCTTTATGAAGAAGACGAGCTGGTCGATAAACTTATAGAGACCCTTGGCCAGGGTGGTTTGGCCGCTGAAACCTCCATGGCGCTGACCGAACGCTTTTCGTGGCAGGTTGTCAGGGAGCAGTATCATGATTGGCTGTTTGGTCAATAGGGTCGATTCAGAACTGCCATCCCTGTAAAGAATTTTCAGGAGGTTGCAAAATGTTGGTAGGTTTTGCGCCGCCACCTATAAAACAGCCTGATTAGAAAAGTACCGCAACTTTAGGCACTTTAAGCAACTATAACTGCAGGCGCTAGAATGGAGAACAGCCTCTTATTGTAATACAGGTTGTCATGTCAATATCTGGCGAGATCCGGTTGCCTGGAGTTTTAGCAGTTACCGTGGGATATTATGATTGTTTTTGATCTGTCATGTGCATGCGGCTGCCAGTTTGAAGGCTGGTTTCAGGATAGTGATGATTTCCGACGCTTGGCGAGGGAAGGGTTGCTTAGCTGTCCCAGCTGTGACGGCAACGCGGTCCGGAAAATTCTGTCGCCGGTGGCGATCAGGTCGGTTGCTGACCGTAGAGTTACTGCCACGCCTGCCAAAGTGTTACCCGAGGAGAAGGTTGCAGATCTTTTTAAATCGCTTCAGGATTATGTGGTCAATAATTATGAAGATGTGGGCTCGAGGTTGGCCGAAAAAAGCCTGAAGATTCACTATGGTCTGGAGGAACCTCGGAATATCAGGGGGACAAGCACCGGCGCAGAAGAAAAAATGCTTGAAAAGGAAGGGATCAAGCTTCTCAAAATCCCTCTACCTGGAAATTCCGATAAGAATTAAGCTGGTTTAACTGAAATTGTTGTCTAAAAACTCGCACTCAGCCGGCGAAAGATCGAAGCGGGTTTCGGCCTCTCTAAGGATGTCTTCGCGTTTTTGGTCCGGACCCTCCTGAGTGGCCTCACTTATCCACCGCAGTGCTTTTTTTAGCTTGTCACCCGTCGGTTGGATATTGCCAGTCTTAGCCATCTTGTTATTCCTCCTGGTTTTCCCCGTTACACGGGTTTAAGGATTATGCCACCTAAAGGAGGTATAGAAACCAGAACGTGGTAGGGGGCATTGCCGTGGGGACCATCGAAAACAACCTTTTCGTCGGGATTAACCACGCCGCTGCCGCCGAATTCCTTGCTGTCAGTTGTCAAGACCTCCTGATAATTGACTTGCTCCGGTACCCCTACTTTGTAGTCATGAATGACGTTGGGCGTGAAGTTCAGCAGGCAGATGACATGGTCGGCTGGATTTTTGGCGAATCTGGCAAAGCTGACAATGCTGTTGTCGATGTCATTAAAATCCAGCCAGCGAAAACCCTCACTGTTAAAATCAACTTCCCATAGCGCTTTGGTGTCGCGATAAAACAGGTTTAACTCTCTGACGTAATCCTGGAGTTGGCGGTGCTTCTCATCCTGTTCGACCAGGTGCCAGTCGAGGCTGGATTTGCAGTACCACTCCGATATCTGCCCGAATTCGCAACCCATGAATAACAACTTCTTGCCGGGATGGGTCCAGAGGAAGAAATAGAGGAGGCGCAGGTTGGCAAATTGCTGCCATTTATCGCCGGGCATTTTGCTCAACAATGAATTTTTGCCATGAACGACCTCATCATGGGAAAGGGGCAGGATAAAATTTTCTGTAAAGGCATAGAGCAGCGAAAAAGTCAGGTTGTTGTGATGATATTTGCGGAAAACCGGGTCACGGCTAAAAT
This sequence comes from Pseudomonadota bacterium, assembly GCA_030673265.1. GTDB lineage: Bacteria > Desulfobacterota > Desulfobulbia > Desulfobulbales > JAGXFP01 > JAGXFP01. Next base: position 7,726 of record DAOVJK010000074.1, read on the forward strand.
AACTGAGAATATCGTTCATCCAGCCCATATTCCATTTAAAGCCAAAGCCCAAGCCACCGGCATCTGCTGGTTTTGACACCCCGAAAAAGCTGGTGGATTCCTCCGCGATCATCAGGGTATTGGGGAATTCCTGATAAACGATACTGTTCAGGTGGCGGAGGAATTCGATTGCTTCAATGTTCTCTTTTTCCCCATATTGGTTGGGCAACCATTCGTCTTCCTTACGCCCGTAGTCTAAATAGAGCATTGAGGCGACGGCATCAACCCGCAGACCGTCAATATGAAACTTTTCTAACCAGAACAGGGCGTTGGCGATCAGGAAATTGCTTACTTCTTTGCGGCCATAGTTGAAGGTGTTGGTCCCCCATTCAGGTTGAAAGCCCTGGCGGGAATCTTCATGTTCGTAAAGAGCGGTGCCGTCAAATAAATTAAGGCTGTGGCCGTCGGTGGGGAAATGAGATGGTACCCAGTCCAGAATGACCCCGATCCCATTCTGGTGACAGGCGTCTACCAGGTACATGAAGTCCTGGGGGGTGCCGAAACGGCTGGTTGTTGAAAAATAGCCGGTACTTTGATATCCCCACGACTCGTCAAGGGGATGTTCCATTACCGGCAGCATCTCAATATGGGTGAAGCCCATCTCTTTCACATAAGGGACAAGGTCATCGGCCAGTTCACGATAGGTCAGGAATCGTGATGTATCGCCCGGATCTTTTCGCCAGGAACCAAGGTGGACTTCGTAGATCGATATCGGCGCTTCATATGGGTTGCTTTTTTGTCTTGAATTAAGCCATTCTGAGTCTTGCCACTGGTAGCCTTCGAGATTCCATACCACCGAAGCAGATTTGGGGCGGAGTTCACAAAAAAACTGGTACGGGTCGGATTTCTCCAGGGTGGACATGTTCTGGGCTCTTAGTTCGAATTTGTAGACCTCGCCCTGGTCGAGGCCGGGAATGAACAGTTCCCATATTCCGGATTGATCGAGGGCTCGCATCTGATGAACCCGGCCGTCCCAGGTATTAAAGTTGCCGATGACACTGACTCGGCGGGCAGATGGCGCCCAGACCCTGAACATAACGCCGGTAACTCCGGCGATTGTGGTGAGGTGAGCGCCGAGCTTATCGTAACTTTTGTAGTGGGTGCCGTTGTTGAAAAGATACCGGTCATCAGCGCTAAGTTGGGGCAGGTGACGGTATGGGTCTTTAAAGCGGTGGGTTGTGTTGTTATAGAAGGTCGCTTCCAGGGAGTAGTCAAATGGTTCGCTCCGGGGAACAGAGATCTCGAAAAGGCCTTCCTCCCTCATCTTATACATGTCGCTGAATTCACCGTCGACAACGAGCTGCATTGATTCGGCGTGGGGCTGGAAAGTTCTGATGATGGACTGAGGCGGGGTTTCGGAGATTACGTGGAAGCCGAGGGCCTGAAAGGGATCGTGACAATCAGAATTAATGATCTTGTCTAGAATAATTTCGACTTCTTTGCCCATTGTCTGTCTTCTCCGGAAAAGTTATTGCGGCATCAATAATTGCAATAAGTGGTCAGCCGGGTTGCCGGTTATCTACCACTTGATGCTATGATTGCGCAGCTGTAGTTAACGTAAAGTTTTTTAGAGAGTATCACAAAGTATAATACGATAGGAATTTTTTCCCGTGAAAATATTTGATATAGTTATTATGTGTCGATGGCGATTGCTTTAATTCAGTGTGATAAGATTAAATTTTGTTTTGAAGACAGGTGGATAACGGTGCTTTTGTCACCGAGGGAAAAATAATATGGAATCACTCCAAGGAAGTTTTTTGATAGCTACTCCCCATATGCCTGATCCCAGATTCCATAAAATGGTGGTGTATCTCTGCGGTCATTCCACTGATGAGGGGGCTATGGGGCTGATTATAAATCACCCGACGTCCCATACCCTGGCAGAGGTCATGGAGGGGGCGGATATTCAGGTGCCGGACGGGGTTCTCCCTCCTATTTATCTGGGTGGGCCAATGGAGATGGAGGCGGGTTTTTTCCTCTTCAGTAACGATTTTGAGTGTGCCAATTTTATGAAGGTTACCAAAAATATAAGATTGTCCAGTGATGTCGAGATTCTTCGGGCAATCTCCCAGGGTCGGCGACCGGAGCACTATCTCTTTGCCCTTGGTTATGCCGGTTGGGGGCCGGGTCAGTTAGAAAATGAGCTAGCCGATGATGGTTGGCTGGCATTGCCCGGCGATGAAGAGGTGATCTTTAATACCCCGGATGAAAAGAAATGGGAGAAGGCGGCTCTGCAGCTTGGGATTGATATCTCAACCTTTGGTGATGTGGTCGGCACTGCTTGAGGCCATTTAGCCGATTCATTTCAGTAACTCTTGCCATTGTTTTCAGCTCTTGTTAATGGCGCCTTAAATTTGCATCCTTACAGAAAATAGTTTGTGAAAGGTCGGAAAATCATTTATATATCGTCCCTGTTTTGATCGGGGCTTTGTTGTCTCTTGCCGATATCAATATCTGCTCCGGATGCACAGATTGTAAAAAAAGATGATAGCCACAACAGGAGCGGTCGGTTGAAAAAGGAAATATTCAAGTGTAAAAGGTGCGGACATTGCTGTCATGGAGAAACCACGGTCTCTCTTGATGAGCATGATGTTGAAAGGATGGTCAAGCATCTGCGATTACCATTGGCCCAGGTTACTGAAAAATATCTACGGGTAACCGACAATGTTATTCAGATGAAGATTGTTGAGGGTCACTGTATATTTTATAGCGACGGCTGCCGGATCCATCCCGGTCGACCCTGGCGATGTAGGCAATGGCCCTTACATCCGAGTATTTTGCTTGATGAAAGTAATCTTTCCGCTATCCGTGATTCTTGTCCAGGTCTTGATAAAAATCTGTCTTTTGATGAATTTTGTCAGAATTTGTCGGTTTTGCTGCATGATGAAAAAAAGAAATAAATATTAAGGTGCCGACAGGATGCGGATAGACTTTCTATTTATTGGCAAAACCAAAAAGGATTATCTGGCGGCGGGGATAGATGATTTTTGCCGAAGACTCAAACGCTATGCGGAAATTGATGTCCGGATTTTAAAAGTCGTTAAACCGGCCAGCAAACCGGCCTTGAAGGTCAAACAGGAAGAAGGCGCGCTTCTCCTTGCGCATCTGGAACCAAAAAGTTTTCTGGTTGTGCTCGATCCCGGTGGCCGCCCGTTGAGTTCGGAGAAACTGGCTGACTGTCTGAGAGATTGGCGAGACTGCGGCAAGAACCACATAACCATTGTTCTGGGGGGCGCCTTGGGTCTGTCCGATGAGGTGTTGTCCCGGGCCGATCTGCTTCTCTCACTGTCGAAGATGACCTTTACCCATGAAATGGCCCGTTTGCTTATCGTTGAGCAACTGTACCGGGCTTTCAATATATTGAATGGCACCGGCTACCACAAATAATCACGCCGCCTAGACCGCATATTTCACCAGTCGAGATGCCCGATTGCGGCAAGCTCGATAGGCAAAGTATGAT
>DAOVJK010000001.1 GCA_030673265.1 Pseudomonadota bacterium
ATGTTGGCCTGAATTTTAAAGGTAAAACCGGAAAAGGCGGTTTCTTCGGGATTAACGATGCGTTCGGCCGCTATCTGGGGGCCGGGAGCAGGGGCCAGTTCGACAAAAGAATCAAGCAGCTCTTTGACCCCGAAGTTGTTAATGGCACTGCCAAAAAAGACCGGGGTCTGGCTGGCCTTGAGGTACTCGCCATGTTCAAAGGGAGTGGCCGCCCCTGCCAATAACTCAATGTCTTCCCGCAGTTGCGCTGCCTGGTCGCCAAGCAGTTCGTCCAGTTGCGGATCGTCCAGTCCTTTGACCACCACGGTATCCTGGGGGCGAGTGTCCTGACTTGGCGTGAAGAGGTGTAGTTCCTGGCGATGAATATTGTAAACCCCCTTGAAACTTTTGCCCATACCGATAGGCCAGGAAAGCGGGGTGCATTCGATCTGGAGTTTTTCCTCGATTTCGGCCAGGATGTCTAGGGGTTCCTTGCCTTCTCGATCCAATTTATTGATAAAGGTAATCACCGGAGTATTACGCATCCGGCAGACTTCCATCAACTTCTCGGTTTGCTTCTCGACACCTTTGGCGTTGTCGATCACCATCAGGGCACTGTCAACGGCAGTTAGAACCCGGTAGGTATCTTCGGAAAAATCCTGATGGCCGGGGGTATCGAGAAGGTTGATCTCGAAATCACGATAGTTAAATTTCATCACCGAGGAGGTCACGGAAATACCGCGCTCCTTTTCGATTGACATCCAGTCACTGACTGCATGATTAGAGTTTTTCCGCGATTTAACTGCACCGGCCATCTGGATAGCGCCACCGAATAATAATAACTTTTCGGTCAGGGTCGTTTTACCTGCATCGGGATGGCTAATGATGCCGAAGGTTCGGCGTCGCTGGATTTCTTTCTTTAATCTGCTACTCATTTGCTGCCTGTTATAATCAAATGTTTTAATAAGCCGGTTAGTTGGCTGGTAAGATAGATCGGAGTAAATGCTAAATCGTGGTTGTTCCCAGCTTTTCAGTGGTTAAGGGGGATTGTTCTATACACTATTCTTGGCCTGGCAACAAGAAATAAACGCAATTGGTCAAAGATTTACCGTGGAATAGCCAGTCTGTTTAGAGCCCACTCAGCAACAAATAGCTAAACTAAAATAACAGCTGGAGTTTATGGAGTGCGGTAGGGGAGCACTAAAAAAATATAAAACGTGGCTTGCTGGTAAAAAAGTGTTTTTTTATGCCCCTTGATCAGCACTTTCTTCATTGCGTTCTTTGCCAGCCAATTGGCCGCAGGCTGCAGAGATATCACTGCCCCGACTGGATCTGATGAAAACGGTATAGTCGGCCTTACGCAGAATCTGTTGAAAAGCTTCGGTTCGCTCCCGCGACGGGCACTGATAATCGGTACCTGGGCATTCGTTATAGGGCAGGAGGTTGATCTTGCATTTTATATCCCGTAACTTATAGGCCAATTCCCGGGCATCCGCGTCTGAATCGTTTAGCCCCTTGATCATTATATATTCGAACATGATCATGCGGCGGCGGGGAATCGGGAAATCCCGGCAGGCCTGGATTAGTTGGTCGACCGGATATTTGCGGTTGATCGGCATCAATCTGCTTCTGATCTCATCATTGACACTGTGTAAAGAAACTGCAAGGTTTACGGCAGTTTTTTCTCCTAACTCCTTCATCTTGGGGACTATTCCGCAGGTTGAGACGGTGATCTTGCGCCCTGAGAAATCAAGGCCCCGCTGGTCCATAAGAATATCTATGGCGGTGAGAAGATTGTCAAAATTGGCCAGCGGTTCCCCCATCCCCATGAAGACCAGGTTGTTTATGCAGCCGTTCTTTTTATCACCGTTGCTGCACATCTCTTCCGGTAGTTCATTAATGACAGCGCAGACCTGGTTGACAATTTCGGCCGGGGTAAGATTTCTTTTGAGGCCCATGGTGCCGGTCAGGCAAAAATCACAAGCCATGGCACAACCGACCTGGCAGGAGATACAGAGGGTGTTGCGATCTTCTTCCGGGATCAGAACAGATTCGATAATCTCACCATCATCCAGTCTGAAGGCAAATTTGATGGTGCCGTCTTCGGATTTCTCCTGCCTGGCCACCGTCAATTGACTGATCTCGGCTTTGTCGGCAAGTTTCGTCCGTAATTCCTTATTGAGGTCGGTCATCTGGCTAAAATCATAGACACCCGGCCGATATAACCAAGAGAATATCTGGCGGCCGCGGAAGAGCGGCAAGCCCAACTCCTTAACATAGGCAATAAGTTGGTCCTGGGTTAAATTCTTTAAATCTACTTTGCTCATAACGCTCTTAGATGTTCTGGTTTTAAGGTAATCTCGCCATTTAACGCTTTAGCAATGGCGGACAGGACCGGTTGACGGTCTCGTGGCAACCGGCAATTAATCGGTAAATAATTGGAAGCATGGTTCGACTGAAACTGGAGCCGCTCAAGCTCGATATTTTCGACAATTAAGTAAAGTTCCCGTAAAAAACCGGCTTGGTCCGGCATGACAAACTCGCCTTTTTCTGCCTGCTCATAGAGAGGGGTGCCAGGTAACAGCATCAGGGTGAGGACCCCGACCTGATTGGGACTCATAGCGGAAATAACCTGGCCGGTTGCCCGGGCATGGGCCGCGGAGTTCTTACGGCCGGCGACCCCTAGTAAAACTGTCACCGACAGAAACAGTCCCGCCGCTCTGATCAGTCTGCCGGCCTTGATCATCTGCGCCGAGTCGGCCCCCTTGTTGATTGCCAGCAGGGTAGGGTCGTGGCCGCTTTCCAAGCCCATGTAGACTCTGGCCAGGCCAAGGTCCTTAAGTTGCCTTAACTCCTGTGCGCTTTTCCGCAGAATGTTTTTGGCGTTGCCATAAAGGGAAATTCGATTGACCCAGGGGAGACGATCTCTGATTTCGGTGAAGATCGCGACCAGTTTCTGCTGGGGCAGGCTCAGGACATCGCCGTCCGCCAGAAACACCCTCTTCTGGCGTTGGCAGTAATGGGCGGCGAACTCAAGGTCTTTTTCGATAATTCGCTCATCTTTGAGGCGGAAAAGCTCGCCGCGGTAGGTGACGCAGAAGGCGCACTTATTATGGGAGCAACCAACGGTTATCTGCAGGATTATGCTGTTGGCCTCACTTGGCGGCCGAATGACGTTTCCTTCATAATTCATTTAGGGCAACCAAGAGGCATCTGGCAATATCAAGCTAGCTGAGGAGATAGCGAGACCTTTGAAAATTTCAACAAAGTAGGTGCAGAAAATAAACGCGAGGGGACTGGTGGGGATTTCCACCAGTCTTTACCTCGTTATGATGTTATCAGTTTTGTTGTTCAAATTTCTGCATGAATGAGATTAATTTATGAACGCCCTCGCGAGGGAAGGCATTATAAATCGAGGCCCGGCAACCGCCAACAGAACGATGGCCCTTCAATCCGTCAAAACCCTCTGCGGTGGCTTCCTGAACAAATTTGGCTTCCAATTCAGGGGTGGGCAGGTTGAAGGTAACGTTCATCAAAGGCCTTGATGTTACTTCGGCATGGCCACGATAAAAGTCAGTGGCGTCGATTGCCTTATATAAAAGAGCAGCTTTTTCGCGGTTCATTTCTTCCATTACGGGAAGTCCACCCATTTTCTTAAGCCATTTAAGAACAAGCCCGATCACGTGGATTGAGAAGCAGGGTGGGGTGTTGAACATCGACCCTTTATCGGCATGGGTTTTATAGCGGAACATGGTAGGGATGTTTTCAGGAGTTCTGCCTATGAGGTCGTCACGGATAATAACAACCGCGCAACCCGCCGGGCCCATATTCTTCTGGGCGCCCGCGAAGATGATCCCGAATTCGCTGAAATCCAGAGATTTTGACATTATGTCTGAGGACATATCGCAGACCAGCATCTTGTCGGTCTTGGGGAATTGATGGAACTGGGTGCCATATATGGTGTTGTTTGAAACAAGGTAAAGATATTCTGAATCATCGTCAACCTGGTAATCGTCGGGGGTTGGGACATGGTTGAAGGTACTCTCCTCGCTGCTGTAGGCAACTTGCACATCTCCGAAAAATTTGGCCTCCTTGATGGCTTTTTTCGCCCAGACCCCGGTATTCAGATAAGTTGCTTTTTTGCCCGGGCCAAGCAGATTCATCGGTACCATCGCAAACTGGGTGGAGGCACCGCCCTGGAGAAAAAGGACCTTGAAATTATCGGGCACCCCAAGAATTTCACGTAAAAGGGCTTCGGCTTCATCTGCCACGGCGACAAACTCCTTGCTACGATGGCTCATTTCGATCAGACCGATACCTTTGTCATTGAAATTCACCACGTCTTTGGCCGCTTGCTGCAAAACTTCTAAGGGCAGGGTGCCAGGTCCGGCACTGAAATTAAATATTCTGTCTGGCATTTGTTCCTCCGAAAAAATATATAAAAAGGTCAAATTTTCAATTGTAAATTAGGCTGTATGGATAACCTATTGAGGCGAGTTTTGCAAAAAATATCGTCCTGTGAGCTACGAAGGTAATGATTTTTAATTGGACATCACAGCCATTATTGTGATTATATCTTAGGAATGGAATTTACTGGTGTTTTTATTTGAATCATTCTGATTCAGGATGATTGCAATTTTATAAGGTTTCCCGTGAGTAAACAGATATTGATTGTTGATGACAATAAAGAGTTCAATAAAATGCTTTTTGATGCTTTCAGTCACAAGGGCTACGAGGTGATCTGCGCCTTTAACGCTGAAGAAGCCTTGGTGGCGATTACTCCTGAAATCCAGGTTGTGTTCCTGGATATGAAATTACCCGGAGGTATGAGCGGCCTTGATCTCTGCCGGCAAATCAGAAAGGATCATCCTGATGCCTGCATTTATGCTATGACCGGGCATTCCTCTCTTTATGAGCTTGCCGATTGCCGCAAGGCCGGTTTTGACGACTACTTCACTAAACCGATCAAATTGGCAATGTTTTATATGGCGGCAGAGCAGGCCTTTGAGCGAGTTGCCGCAAAAAAATAAAAGTAATTAAAAATTGGTTGTTTTCGTCTTGCCTGTTCTCCAGTCATTTCCGACTTGACCTCGTTGTCTCCCTCTTGTTATCTTCTGGTTTTCCGTAGTCTTATTTGTGTAAATTTATAACCATTTCATTAATTGCTACGAGTTTGTCAAGTTCTGTTGAGATAAACAGGCCAAATGTTTTTGTGGGTTATCTCTTTCAGCTTTACCAATAGAATTATTCCTTCCCCAGCAGATAATTATTAATGACAAAATCTCGTAAAAAGTCAAAGCAGCGAATAGTAGCGATAGTCGGGCCCACGGCAGTCGGGAAAACCAAGCTGGTTTTAGAGTTGGCGAATCATCTTGATGGAGAGATTGTCAATGTCGATTCCATGCAGATCTATCGATTTATGGATATCGGCACGGCCAAGCCGTCCAGAGAAGAGCAGCGGACAGTCAGGCATCATCTCCTCGATATAGTAAATCCTGATGAGGAGTATAACGTCAGCTGTTTTGTCAATGATGCCGAGCGGGTCTGTTCTGATATAATATCTCGCGGCAAAAGGCCGATTTTAACCGGTGGCACCGGCCTCTATCTTAAGGGTTTTCAGGAAGGTGTTTTTGATATTGCTGGAGATGAAGCTGCTTTGCAACTGCGGGCCAAGCTGGAGAATGAGCTGTTAGGGAAGGGCAGGGCGCATCTTTTTGGAAGACTGCAAAAGTGTGATAGTGTTTCGGCGGCAAGAATTCATCCCAACGATACATACCGGCTGCTCCGGACCCTGCAGGTTTTCGAACAGACAGGGATCCCCTGGTCCGTGCATCTTGCTAGGCAACAACAGGCTGTAATCGATAGCAGCCATCGATCTATATTAAAGATAGGTCTTACCTGTGATCGTGAGCAGTTGTATGAAAGAATAAATAAACGCACCAGGAAAATGTTTGAAATTGGTTTGCTGGATGAGGTCCGCAGTCTTCTTGATATGGGGTACGGACCGGATCTTAAGGCCATGCAGTCAATAGGATATCGGCACGCGGTTAAGTTTCTGGCTGGCGAATGGGATAAAGACGAAGCGCTTAGAATAATGGCCAGGGATACTCGCCGTTACGCCAAGCGCCAGTTTACCTGGTTTAAAAAAGATCAACAAATTAGCTGGTTTAACCCTAAACAGGTTACAGAAATTTCTAGTACAATAAACACATATTTGGACGAATCCCTATGAATATCCCTAATAGTATAACCCTTGTTCGGATAATCCTGGTACCGGTCATGCTCTATTTTATGATAGAAGGACAGGACCTGCTGGCCTTATTGATTTTTGTGATAGCTGCTATAAGTGATGGCCTGGATGGTTTTTTTGCCAAGATTTTACATCAACAGACCAGGCTTGGCGCTTTTCTTGACCCAATCGCCGACAAGCTTCTGTTGGGTACCGCCTTTATTGTCCTGGCCATTTCCGGTTTGGCGCCCAGTTGGCTGGCGATCATGGTCGTTAGTCGGGATTTAATGATCATGACCGGTATCGGCATCCTGGCTTGGGACAAAGACTTTCCGGCAATCAAGCCAACAATTGATGGCAAGCTGACGACACTCTTGCAGATAATCACCATCGGTTTTCTGCTTGGTCATCAGTATACAGAACCATACCAATGGCTCCATTTTCCTCTTATGACTACCACCGGGTTCTTTACGGCCATTTCTGGAGCACGTTACATGATGACCGGCTTTAGTCTTCTTGGTAGTACTAGATAAGCACCTGCTTCCTGCTAAATATATCCACTACCTAAAGAATAACATTAAGGTATTATGAGTCATAGCCTACCTGAAAAACATTGGGACTTTCAGTCTGCTGAACAGGGAGTGGTGTTCGATGGGATACCGTTGTTGATCTCTGCCCTGTTGGCCCAAAAAGGTTTTAAAAGCTGTAAAGATGTAGAGGGGTTTCTGAATCCATCACTTGATCAGCTCCCTTTGCCGACAGACATGTCGGGGCTTGCCGAGGCAGTGGCTATTCTGGAAAAGGGGCTTGTCGATAAAACTACAGTTCTGATTTATGGCGATTACGATGCCGACGGCATTACCTCAATCGCACTATTGTTATCCTTTTTCAAGGAGATAGGGCTTGCCTGTTGCTACTATATCCCCGACAGATTAACCGAAGGGTATGGTCTCAACGCAGAAGCCTTGCGGAGAGTTCGGGGAGAGCCGGATCTGGTTGGTTGTCAGGAGCCAATCTTGATTACCGTTGATTGCGGGATCTCGGCCCACGCTGAAGTTGCCGAGGCGCAACGACTGGGTTTTCAGGTGATAGTCACCGATCATCACCAGCCGCCGCCGATTTTGCCGGAAGCAGAGGCGGTAGTAAACCCCCATAGGAAAGATTGTCTTTTTCCCTATAAGGAGCTGGCCGGGGTCGGGGTTGCTTTTTACCTTGTTGCCGCATTGCGGGCGCATTTGATAGAAAAAAAATATTGGCCGCAGGGCAGGCAGCCAAATTTAAAGAGATATCTCGATCTGGTAGCCATCGGCTCGGTTGCTGACATGGTCTCGTTGACCGGGGCCAACCGGATATTGGTCAAAGCGGGCCTGGAGGTTATGGCAGATAAGCCCAGGCCGGGTGTTCGGGCTCTTATGAAAAAGGCTGGGATCTCACCGGCTTCCATAAACTCAGGCCACCTTGGTTTTCAGATAGCCCCTAGAATTAATGCGGCCGGTCGAGTAGGTAATCCTCGTTTGGCGGTGGAGCTTCTGGTAGGGAAGGAGCCCGGCAAGGTGGCTGGCTATGCTGATGAGTTGGAAAATGCCAATAAGTTCCGGAAAGAGTTGTCTGAAAAAATATTCCAGGAGGCGTGTCTCCAGGCAGAAGTGCAGATTGAGAAGGGCAGGAATACCCTGGTTCTGGCCGATAGTGACTGGCACGTCGGTGTTGCCGGACTGGTCGCATCGCGAATAGCTAAAGCCTATTATCGTCCTGCAGTTGTACTGGTCTCGGGCGATAAGGGACTGGCGAGTGGGTCGGTCCGATCTATCGATGGTATTAATGTTTTCGAGGTCCTCGAAGAATGCTCAGATCTGCTTGAAAAGTTTGGTGGGCACAAGGCAGCAGCCGGGCTTACTGTGAAAAATGATGTGATAGAAGATTTTTCTGCAAAATTTGAAGCCTCTGTAAATCAAAAAATAGAAGGGATTGATCTACGACCGACGATCCGTGTAAACCTCAAGGCCTCAATTGATGAGCTGATGGACGATAATTTCCTTGCATGCTATGAAAAACTGGAACCTTTTGGCAATGGCAACCAGGAGCCGGTCTTTTGTAGTGAAGGTGAGGCGGTTGATCTTTTTGATGCCCGGAAAATCGGCAAGGATTCAATGCGATTTAGTTTTGGTAGGGATGGCGCCGTTGTCAGTGGAGTTGCTTTTGGAATGGCGCATCTCTTGCCGACCGTAAAAGATGGGGCGGTCAGGATGGCTTTCAGGGTTACAAAAAATGAATTCCGCGGAATAAGCAAATGGGAAGTTCGGGCGGAAGACATTAAACCCCTAGTTTAACATACTGTTTTTACGTTATATTTGCTTAACTATACATAATATACATTATGCGACATAGCTGATATGGGCTATAAATCGGCTCTTCACAAAACAAATGAATGAAAAGCCCGATATTTTACTGGCGAACACTATTAAAGGACGAACCGTTTACCTTATACGAGCATTTCCCGGCTAATTTTGGTAAAGGAATCCAAACATAAAAAACAAGTCCAGGAGCATTAAATGAACCGCGATATCTATCAGGAACCCCTTGTTGGCCGTTACACCAGTACAGAGATGCAATCTGTCTTCTCGGAAAGAAACCGCATTGAGAACTGGCGTCGCTGCTGGATAGCCCTCGCTGAGGCCCAGAATGAGCTTGGCCTTGGCGATATTGTAACCCCGGAAATGGTCGCGGAGCTTAAAGCCCATGCGAAAGACATCGATTTCGAGGTTGCTGCGGCCAAAGAAAAAGAGATCCGCCATGATGTCATGGCCCATGTTTACGCTTACGGGCAAAAATGCCCTACTGCCGAACCGATTATTCACCTGGGGGCCACCTCGCAGTTCGTGGGCTGCAATGCCGACCTTATCCTCCATAGACAAGCCTTGCGGCTGGTTAAGAAATCGTTGCTTAATGTTATCTCTAATCTGGCCGTTTTCTGTCGTAAGCACAAAGAGCTGGCTACGCTTGGCTATACGCATTACCAGCCCGCTCAGCCGACTACGGTCGGCAAGCGCCACACTCTGTATATCCAGGATCTCTTAATGGACCTGGACTACATTGAGGGCCTGGAGTTGCAGATCAAAGCCAGGGGTGCCAAGGGTACTGTCGGCACCCAGGCCACCTTTCTGGAGTTATTCAAGGGTGATCATAAAAAGGTTAGGGAGCTAGATGAGCTTGTTGCCTTAAAGCTCGGATTTAACGATGTTTTCCACGTTACCGGCCAGACATATACTCGCAAGCTCGATATGAAAATAGGGGAAACAATGGCCGGCATTGGTTCGTCGGCCCACAAATTTGCCGTCGACCTTCGTCTTCTTTCCAACCTCAAGGTCCAGGAAGAGCCTTTTGCCAAAAAGCAAGTTGGTAGTTCCGCTATGGCTTACAAGCGCAATCCTATGCGCTCTGAGCGCATGACCGGCCTGGCCCGCAAGCTGATGGGCCTGTCCGCTGATTTTGCCGCAACCTTTGCTAATCACTGGTTTGAGCGCACCCTTGACGATTCGGCCATCAGACGGATGGACATCCCTCAGGCCTTTTTGCTAACCGATGCGGTGTTAAAGTTATACCTTAACATTACCAGTGATATGGTTGTTTTTCCTAAACAAATAAGCAAACACCTCCTCCAAGAGCTACCTTTTATGGCCACAGAGAAGATCCTTATGGCCAGTGTTGAACGCGGCAAGAGTCGCCAGGAAATGCATGAGGTCGTTAAGGTTCATTCGGTTGCCGCAGGCCGTGTCGTAAAAGAGGAAGGTCTCGACAACGATCTCCTTAAAAGACTGGCTGATGACGAGGCTATCCCCTTTTCCCAGGAGGAATTGGCTGAATTGGTCGGTGATGGCAGTGAATTTACCGGTCGAGCCAGCGCCCAAACCGATGAATATCTCGATGAGGTCGTTGTCCCCTGCCTGGACAGATACAAAGATCTTTTAGGCGGCATTGACAGCTCACTTTCGGTCTAATGGCTAACAAACCACCCGTGCTGGCGATATTGTATACCAGGATACCCCTTCGTAAGATCGCGCTATTGAAGTTCCTTTTAGAGGGATATGACGGGCTTGCAATACTGACAACCGTTAATCGTGAGATTGGCCTGATCTCCATACGGTATTTTCCGTCCTGTCGAGACGAATTAGTTGGCATGCTTGAATCGATCCAACCAGATCTAGTCTGAGCTAAACCTAGAAATAGCATTAGGTCTGTGTGTTATGTGGTTGTAGATGCGTTGAAATAACAAAAAAATAGAGAGTTTTACAGGTATGAGTTTTTCCAAACAAGCATATATTGAAACCTTTGGCTGTCAGATGAACGAGCGTGACACTGAGATCATGGCTCAACTGTTAAGCCAGGCAGACTATAATATAACTGGCGACATCGACCAGGCTGATGTCGTGGTGGTAAATACCTGTAGCATCAGAGGTAAAGCTGAGCAAAAGGCCATGAGTCTGCTTGGGCGCTTGCGATTGATTAAAAAAAAGAACCCTCGCCTGATTGTTGCGGTTACCGGTTGTGTGGCCCAACAGGAGGGATCTAAAATTCAGGCGCGCATGGGCCACGTCGATTTGGTGGTGGGTCCCCAGTCAATCTATCGGTTGCCGGAATTAATTAAGAAAGTTGAACAGGATGGGATCAAAGCTACGGCAATCGAGCAGGCCGCTTCTTTTTCGATCCCTTCCCTCTTACCGGATTTGGCGGGGACCGCCCTACCCCACAAGCGTTTTGTTACCATCATGCAGGGTTGTAATAATTTTTGCACCTACTGTGTTGTCCCCCATACCAGGGGCCGCGAAGTAAGCCGTTCACCTGAAGATATTATCGACGAGATTAAACACCTTGTCACCCATGGAGTTCGCGAAATCACCCTGCTCGGCCAGAATGTCAATTCTTATGGCCTTGACCGCCAGGATGGTGATTATCCTGATTTCCCTGGTCTCCTGAGGTTGGTTGCTGCCATTCCCGGGGTGATTAGACTGCGTTTTACCACCTCAAACCCCAAGGATCTCTCCGAAGATCTTATGAAATGCTTTGCTGAGCTTGATAATCTGTGCCCCCACTTTCATCTGCCGGTCCAGTCCGGTGCCGATGCGGTCTTAAAAAAAATGAACCGAAAATATAGCATTGAGCAGTATCTGGAGAAGGTCGAGGGACTACGCAAATACAGCCCTGATATTGCCATAACTACCGATATTATCGTTGGTTTTCCTGGTGAGACCGACGAGGAATTCGCCGCTACCATGCTTCTTCTGGAGAAAGTTCGTTACCACAGCGCCTATTCATTTAAATATTCTGATCGGCCTAATACGGTTTCGGCTGGTTTCGAGAACAAGGTTGCGGAAGATGTCAAAGCAGCCAGGCTCAGTCGCCTGCAGACCAGGCAGCAGGAAATTACCAATGAGCACTATCTTGCCTATGTCGGCCAGGTGGTGGATATTATGGTTGAGGGGGAAAGTCGCACCGGCGATGGTCAGTGGAGCGGCCGCACCGGCACAAACCATATCGTTAATTTTGCCGGTCATGTCGACATTAAGCCCGGCCAGATACTCCGAGTCAAGATAGACGAAGCCTGTTTGCACTCTTTGCGCGGCAGCTTAATATGAGGTAATCTGTTCTAAAAGGATTATCTTAAAACTGTTTAAAAGGAAATCAGCATGATTGATCTACACACCCATACCTTTTTCAGTGATGGTGAGCTGGTCCCGGCCGAGCATCTACGCCGGGTTGAAGTCATGGGCTATGAAGCCGTGGCAATTACGGACCACGCCGATTCTTCAAATATGGATTGGATCATTCCCCGAATAGTTCAAGCCGCCAGTGACCTCAACCTTTATTCAAAGACCTTGCTAATCCCCGGCATTGAATTGACCCATGTGCCGCCTGAAATGTTTGCCGATCTTACCGCCAAGGCCCGCCAGCTTGGCGCTATAATTGTCGTTGCCCATGGTGAGACACCGGTTGAGCCAGTGCGGTCCGGAACCAACCGAGCGGCCATCGAGGCCGGCGTCGATATCCTTTCCCACCCCGGTTTAATAACAAAAGAGGATGCAGAATCGGCTGCCAGCAAAGGAGTTTTCCTGGAACTTTCCGGTCGCAAAGGTCATTCCCTGACCAACGGTCATGTGGCAAAAATGGCCCAGGAGACTAGCGCCTTACTGGCCGTTAATGCCGACGCCCACGGTCCCGGTGATTTTCTGACCGCTAAAATGGCCGAGACAGTTGCTTTTGGTGCGGGAATTAGCGCTGAGAGGTACGCGCAAATAAGAAAAGACATGGCTGAGTTGGTTGGTAGGGCGGGCTGAGACAACCCGGGGCTTGCCGAAACCGGCAGCCAGAGTAGTTAATATTACAGGAAATTTTCAGAAGGAGAGACAGTTTGTGTTTTTAAGAGCAGACGCAAGAATATGGGGTTAGAAAAAACATGCAAATTCCCAGGACCAACAGAGCAGAAGAAAACAGACATAACGTAAGAAGCTTGGTCGAACCTTTATGCCCTATACCCTCTTTGCAGGGGTTATCTACATGTATCTCTATCCCCGAGACCAAACCTATAAGGGCCAGGGAAAAACTAAACATAACCATATCTTGATTGTTTGAGAGCAAGAGTTCCCCGCTTTCCAGATAACCCCAAACAATCGGCAAGAGCAACAACCAGCTGCCAAATGAACCGACCAATGTCATTCGCTTCGCCCATATACGGTTGTGTTCTAATTTCACCATGGCTAATGGCTCCGTTTTTTTGTAATTTAACTCCAACAACATACTAATGGTTTTATGTCGTCGTCGTCAATGCGGGTATTCATGTATTATTAAGTAGGTTTCTCCCTCTACCCTGAGATGAAAGATGTTTGTGTTTGCGAATGGAAATCTTGGAAAAAACAGAGTTTAGGACAAGTTAGGCGGGAATTGGCCTAGTGCGGAACTGCTTTGAACTTTTAGAGTACTCCAGATATTTCACAAACCAGCATGGGCCAATGTCGTCTGGTTAAAAGGAGTCAAATGATTTTCCCCTGGAAATTCTGTTAACCACCTGGTTAACATCGGCCAGGCATCAGCGACATTTTGGATTTGTTGCGGCGCACTGGCAGTTACCAGCCTTTTTCTCAGGCGCTATCCTCTCCCTGATCAGGGATTGACCGTTTTTTTGATAATCATTGCGAATATCATCTTCGCTATAACCGAAGCAATAACAGATAAGAGTGGCACTCATGGCTTTATTTGCTCTTCTTAGTCCTGGAGAGATCAGTTTTGTTTTTTGATTCTTCGGTGCGGACTTCGCCCAGGACATAGCCCCGTCCGGAGCATTCGGGACACTCCTAGCAGGAGATCAGAAATCGGCTCACCCCTTTGAAAAAACTTGTCTGGCCAGACCCGCCGCATCCTTTACAGGTTATATGGTATTTCATCTATTTGCCACTCTGCAAAATTTATCAGCAATGATTTTTATCATTTCAGATCAACCCTTCCCGGCCCAGGGGTTTACATAACACCAGCAGCTTCGGCAATAGGGTAAGGTCGCCAAGAAGGGCGACCAGCATCGCGAACCCGGTAAACAGGCCGAAATAGATGGTCGGGATAAAGTTTGACATAACCAGGATTGAGAAGCCGATAGTAATCGTTATCGTAGTATAAAATATGGCTCGGCCGATACTACGATGGCAGCGGTTCATTGTCGCAAGATAGTTGCGATCCAAGGGGAACTCCTTCTGAAAGCGATGGATATAGTGGATGGTATCATCCACCGAAATGCCGATGGTAATTGAAGCGATGGTGATCGTCATCATGTCGAGGGAAATATCCAGCCAGCCCATGAGTCCCAGCACCATCGCCACCGGCAGAATGTTTTTTGCAATGGCAATCAGGGCCAGATAGACGGAGCGAAATAGGATCAAGAACATTACCGCAATTCCCAGGAAAACCATCCCGATGGTCATGATTTGCGATTTGAACAGACTATCCAGCATATTATTGTAGAGGATATACATGTTGGTGAAATGAATCTGTTCTTCGGCCAGGCCCATCTCCCCAACCAGAAAATTCTTGATATTGGCTAATAATTTTTTCTGGCCAAGCTGCTGGCCTGACTCGATTATCCGCATCGTGAAACGGGCCTGGGTGATATCTTCCGCAACATAGGGATTGACCAGCATTTCTCTGATATCTGCCGGGATTTTTTTATGGAGAATGGCCAGTTCATAATTTTCGAGTGGGATATTGTCGTTAAGCCGGCTGGTGATCTTCCCCAGAGTGGCCAGGGAGATAACCTCGCCGGTCTCGGGCAATGCATCAAGATAGTCGTGGATTGCCTCAATCTCTTCCATGGTATAGACGTCGGCAAACCATTTTGCCTCAACATCCTCACCATTATCATCCTCAAAAAACTCTTCTTCCTCGAAGTTGTTTGTTTCCCCAAACTTGAAATCGATCACCAGATCAAGTGGAGTGGTACCCCCTAATTTGCGGTCAATAAGACTCATACCTTGAAAAATCTCGGTTTTTTCGCGGAAATAATCGATAAATCGATTGTCAACCTTGAGCCTGGCGATACCAATCCCGCTGATTATGGTCAGAATCAGACCCATAATTATGATCTTGTCGCCATGGTGCTCCGTTATCCTGGCGAAGACCATGGTGAACGGATTGCTAAAATCTTCACCGGCCCCGGACGTATCCTTGTTGAGCAGACAAACCGAAGCCGGGAATAAAAGGAAGGCCAGGGTGAAGGAGACAATCAGGCCAATACTCATCATTACGCCGAAATCGATAACCGGTCTGATGCCGCTGACTACCAGGGAAATGAAGGCGACCGCCGTGGTCAGGGCGGTATAGAAACAGGGCCTGGCAATGGTCTGAACCGTTAACAGGACCAGATATCGTTGATTTACTTCGGGGTTACGGGCATGAATTTCCAGATAGCGCTCGATCAGGTGAATAGTCAGGGCCATGGTCAGAATCAGCATTAAGGAGATAAAGTTGGAAGAGATGACAGTGACCCGCCAATCCATCATCCCGAGTAAACCGATCATGGTCACAACTGCTGCGCCACAGCAGAGCAGAGACAAGGCCACCCAGCGGGGTTTGCGAAAGATAACACTCAGGGTAATAACCAAAAAGATAAACACTCCAACTCCGAAAACCAGCAAATCATTCTCTATAAAGGCGATCATGTCGGTAGTGATCATCGGAACCCCGCCCAGATAGAGATCAGCGTGCTCCCGGTGATTGCCGATAATCTGTCGTACATCTTCAACCAGCCTGTTTTCTTCATTTTGGAGTCTGGTCAGGTTGAGCCGGTAGGCCGCTGAGACTTCATCGAACTCAACGGTCTCTTGTCCGGATAGTTGTCCTAGAGACTTTTTCTCTCGTAATTTATAGCGCCTGGCCAGCAGGTTTCGGTAGACCTGATTGATAGGGAGGTTGACCAAGAGTGCAGTGGTTCGACCATCCTCACTGAGCAGACGGCCTTTATAAAGAGGGTTTTCAGTAAGCTCGTTGATGACCGTTTGTTTATCTAACCCTGATTTCTCCAAGGTCTGCAATTTGTCTTTATTGGCTATATCCGAAAGAGAGATACCGGTACTGACTATCAGGGGCACATCAAGAATGGTCGTGACCGAGTCAACTCCATCTAGTTGCTTTAACTCGTTCCTGAGTTCCTTAAGATCGGCAAGGGTCTCGGTCGCAAAAAGATCGGTGTGGGCCGTATATGTAATAACCAAGATCTCAGCGGTTTCGTATCGTTCTGAGATAAGTCGATGATAATAGAGGTCGGCATCGTTTTCGAGAACCAGCGAGTCGCCCGAGGCATCCAGCTTGAAATCCGGGATATGCCAGGCAAAGAAACCAACCACAGCCAGGGTAACGATGATGGTTACGATCGGCCTCTTCAAGACCAGGGAGTCGTATATGGTTGAAATATTTTTTTTCACGTGTGTCTTGCCGCCCGGATAAATTAGCAGGTTAATGCAATTATTGTATAACAGATCAGTTGGAAATAAAAGTCGCACCCCCCCTGCCCTTCTTACCTCCTGAATGGAGTTGTAAACTTGGTCAAGGATTTGCTGTAAGCATTGTTGTCGAATTAAACCCAACAGACTTTACAGAGATTTTCTGCATGTAAAAAAAAGGAAAGGCCGATATCCCAAAGATGGATATCGGCCTTTTCAGAAGAAAAACTTCTCTGTCACTATTCCAGAATCAGGGGTTGTTTTGGAGGACAGTAAAAACAATGTATCATAGGATTGTAGCCTGGTAAATGTGGCAAGTTGTCGCACTTATCGGATGGAAACCAGGGGGGGGCGCAAGATATTTATTTGGGACGATAATTATCAGAGTGGCTAATCAACATCAACAGAGCGAGGATCTGCAAAGTCTTGCCGTATTTTCCTGATATTTGGTAGTAAATCACGAAAACAATCATACATTTCCGGGTCAAAGTGGCTGCCACGTTTCCCATCCATAATGGCCAGCACCTCTGCTTCATTATACGGTTTGGCACGGTACACTCTGTCGTGACATAAAGCGTCGTAAACATCAACAATAGCGACAATCCTGGCCGCCTCAGGAATGTCTTTACCGCTCAAGCCACAAGGATAGCCGGTGCCGTCCCATTTTTCATGATGACATAAAGCAATATCAACCGCCATCTGGAGGAGTGGTATATCTGAACCACCCAAAAGAGTTGCACCTATTCGGGGGTGCTCCCTTATCACTTCAAACTCTTCAGGCGACAAGCTACACGGTTTTTGCAGGACATCATCCGGAATGCCGATCTTGCCGACATCATGCATGGGAGCACCCATCTTTATGCAGTCAATTTCTTCCTGGTCCCAGCCCAGAGCTGTAGCTATGGCAACGCTGTATAGTCCCATCCTCTTTATATGCTCGCCGGTTTCACCATCCCGACAACCTGTCGCCGAGATCAATCGCAGGGCGATTTCTTCTTCCCTCCTGCGAACTTCGGCAGTGCGATCCCGCACCTTTTCTTCAAGGATTTTTTCATATTTATAGCTTTCCATGGCAAGACGTTTCTTTTCAAGGATATTGGCAATATTGATCAGAAATTCATTCATGTGGAAAGGTTTGATTACATAGCCATCGGCGCCAAGAGCAAGGGCCTTTTTGGCTGTATCTCGATCATCAACCGCTGTTGCCATTACTACCGCAAGATCTGGATATGATTGCTTTACCTGGACAAGAAGTTCGATGCCAGATCCTCCCGGCATTGTTATGTCTGAGATCAGTAACTGATAATTTTTACGTTGAAACATCTCCTGTGCGGCTGATACTCCTGTGGCAAAATCACAATCATAGCCATCTAATTTAAGCCATTCTCTAATAACTTCTCCCACCAATACCTCATCGTCAACAACAAGGATACTCGCTTTCTTTGCAACTGCTGCACTTAACTTGGGCAGAGTTACCTCTTTGTTTGGTGAAGCATCGTTTGTTTCTATATTTTTGATCATACGGGGTTCTCAGTGGTATAGAATTCAAGAAATTAATAGAGATATTCCTGATAATTAAACAAGGCATGGTTTGTGCCGATATGTACTTCAATAATTGTGCCAAGGGTTGGTTTACCCCCCCGAGATACAATTAAATCAGTTTGTCAGGTAGTTGTATCATAATTGAGCCTGAGAATAGCAACTTTAATTATGTATTAGAAACAAGCTAAGTGGCCAACTTTAAACCAACTGGTCAAGATATGACCGCTACCTCCCGTGGTTTTTGGTGGATATCTCCGATAGCTGCTTGATAAATGCAAATGCTGCTGACTAAAATCGTTTAATCTCGCAAAATGGTTTTACGGTTTATGCTTCGGAAAATGCAAAAAAAGGGGATCAGCCACTCGGCCAATCCCCTTTTCCTGAAACTATTTAGTGTTATATTACGATTTCTTAGGCATCGGTGGTACTGGCACATTATCGCCATGACAATCGCTGCAGTTGAACTGGCCGGTGATACCAAATTCCTTGGCACAGGAAGTATCATGGCTGGATTCATACGTGCCGTCCTTCCAGTCGTTAAGTAATTCTACCAGCCGGTAGGCGGTACTGGCCGCAACCCTGGCACACCGATCCTTACGTTCGGCGCTCTTGAGTGGATGGCCGGAGCTTTTCATCCATTTGCCGACGGACAGGTGACATAGGGGCGAATCACTGGTGGTCGTGATGATCTTGTCCTTGACCTTCGGGTTCGTGGGCATATAGACCGGCAGCGCGGTCTCGGAGTACCATTGCATAATATCGGCAGCAATCTGATGGGCTTCAGGGGCCCCGGCAATTCGAGGGCCGATGATACAATTGGCGACAATGTTAGCGCCGGCAGGGGAACCACAGATCGTACCCCATCCTACTTGGCCGCCCTCAAGAAAAACGAAGGCATCGGCAGGAAAAGACTTGTAAGGTTCGCCAACTTTCTCACGTAACTGGCTGAAGACGCTATTGATAACTGCCGCACCGCAGAATACGCGATACCACTCGTTATAGCAGATTTCCGCAGTCTTGGCGGGATCGAGTTTTTTATAAGGCCATGGCCATTTCTCGGTCGAGCCGCCGGTGGCTTCGGCCGATCTAATCAGACCGCCAAACTGGGCCAAAGCAGCACCAGCCGCCAGGGTCCCTGCTCCCACCAACATTTTTCTACGCGCCGATCCTTTGGCATCCAAATCTTCTTCTATACTTACCAACTTTTCATCCATGATTTTCCTCTTGTTTTTGCCGCATTTAGCGATTTGTTCACAATTAGATTTTACCTGAATTGTGAAAAGGATTAATGGAACAATGTGGTATATTTAACACAAGAGATGGGACTTATTAATGTGGCATGTTATCGCACCATTTTACCAGTGCCTTAGCAAAAAATTAAAAAGTCCGGTTTTTTGGACAAAGTACCGACTTGAATAATGCTTTTTCCGTGAAAACCTTTGGTTAGCTGGGCCAGAAGAAGCCACACCATTCTGATTAGATGCCAGGTGAAAACATTCTTTCGTAAAATTTGAAAGACTTATTTCTGTTTTATATTTGAAAGTTATTGGGGATTACAGCCTTGAAAAACTATATTATAGTGTAGAATTCTGATCTTTTAAATTAGCATGCTTCAGCGAATGTAACTGGTATCGGTTGTAGTTGGCGGCTCTTGGAGAAACTTAATGGATAATATCTTTCAACTTGATGAATCGGCCCGGCAGCTTTTTAGCGAGTTTGACGGTATAGACAGCTCTGATCGAGCCAGTGAAGACATCTCGACCGGGATATTAAAGTCTCTTGATCAAGAAGAAAAGGCCCTTGATTATTATCGTCTGTTGCTGGCCCAGGCAACTTGTCTTTTTGCCGAAGTACTCGTCAACAGCAGTTTTGTCGCTCTCAAGGAAGAGAATGACGAAAAGATCAGACTGTTTGTTAGTTTCCTGAAGAGAATCTCTAAAGCTCCTAAATTTGACGGCAAGATATTCTGTCGCCTTCGCGGACAGCAGTGTCCATCTAATAAAGGTGGTTCGGAGACATATGATTATGAGCTGTCATTTGGAAATTTTCTTTTAGATTTTCAAGTTGCGCAGGTAATTGAGGAAAGGGAAGGCAAAAAAGGTAAGGCCATTTACGTAAAGCTGATGGAGGCATTTAAGGCCATGAGCGTTATGGACATCTTCAATTTCTCCATAGATTTGGGAGCTGGTACGGAAGAAGAGTACTTAAAGGTAGAAAACACCTTCCGACATCTGGCTCATTTTTATGCAATGAAGGATGGTGATGACCGTGTCGTAGTCCAAGACGAATATGACCAGCCTAGCATTAACTTAACGCTCCTTTCAACCACCAATAATGTAAATACCACTGCACTCCAGAATCTGGTTAAGAAAATCAAGCCCATGATCCTGGATCCAAATGCTGGTAATAAATTAAACCGTTTTGCTACAGTTTACGACGTAATCCTGGCTTCTAAAAATTATCGCGAACAGCTCAAAAAAATGCCGATCGAGGTTAATAATGTTCAGTGGCTAACCCAAAAACTGCAAACTAATCCTGAACAGGCTGCAAAAGCTGTCCAGGTATCTCGTTTAGTTTTGGCCAAATATGGCAGCAATCCCAAAATGGCATCTGAGGTGATGTCAAGTATTAATAGTGAAGGATACAGCGATATTCGCACTGATGTTATGGGCAAACGCCTGTCTCTGGCAACAAATTTCATCAACCTTACCGAGGAAAGTACCGATAAAGTAGTCCTGCAGAATGATGCCCTTGAAAACATAGAGCACGGTCTGGAGCAATTGTCAGACGAAATATTTGACAATATTTCCATTGAGAACGACGAAGTCAGCAGTGTTGATGAAGAGGGCCAAAAAACCAAATGGTCTATTCATGAAAAGATCCTTGGCTTGCTAAGTTTTTTCAAGCAAAGGTCCACTACCAAGAAAAAGATCAAGGACATCACAAACAAAGATGTCAAATTTGATGCTGAAGATTATTCTGTTATTGCCAAAAATTTCAAAATCACAGAACTGGAAGCCTCTCATCTCATAGATTTATTGCGAGCATGCTTTGATGATAATGGTCGTTTCCGGCGGATCTTTTTTGAAAAAAACATCTCAGAATTTGTTCAATATGAGAGCAAAGTTTTTGAATTTCTATGGCATTATCTAAAAGAGCTGGCAACGAGACAGGATCGGGTCTCATTTCTTAACGCCTTGCAACTCCTTGTTGCCAAACTAAAAAGACCACAGGATGCGCTTAAGATCCTTACCACTGACATCTTTAATCGTTCGTCGGCTATAAACTTTTCCGATAGAAATGGTCTTATCCTGGCCACAATTCTTCTCCGTTATAAAAACAAGGAGGAACGCAGTAACGTTGAGCAGACTCCAGAGGAAGTTCTCCTCGTTCGTAAAGGGCTTAATGAGGAGATGGTTAAGGTAGTTGTGGATTTCTTAGAGAAAAACCAGGAATATGTTATTCAAAAAGTCAGGAATATCACGAGGCTTCTGTTTGCATCATCCACCCAAGAAACTGATAAAGATGGGGAGATGCAACCACGTTTTCTGTTATATTTGCTGCGTGAATTGACTGTTTTTCTCGCCTTGATCGGCAGTGATTCAAGTCGAGCGATCATCTATGGTCTGGTTAAGGAATTTGGCAACCCAGATTCATCGTACTATCAGAATATGAAAGACAAAGAAAATCTGCGCTACTCATTACTGCTTTTACAAGTCGCAACCCGGGCCATAAAGAGATTTAATGACCCGCAATCTGATGCCATATTGGATGAAATCGCTCAAAATGCTGGCTCGTTTGTTAACTTATTTGACGACCCAACCCATCTTCAGAACGTAGAAAGAGTGATGTCGAGAATTAACAATAAATATGGGGCTTAGGGAGCAAAAAGCATAAAAACGTGCAACACCTAATCCCATTTAAAAGTAGTTAGCAAAAGTGTAGTTAAATTTCAGAGAAATTCTTTGTTTTTTTGCCACGGATTTTACTGCCGCTGACACTGCCCAGTTGATCTCAACAAATTACTCAAGCGCATTGTTCAGAAATGTGGAAACCAAGCTCTCTTTAAAGGCGGGGAGTAGAACTTGATGAATCCTACTTGGGCACACGGCAAAAGAGGTTGCTGCTGAAATCGTCCCTAATGGATCAAAAGCCCCTCTGGTCAAAGTGATCAGAGATCATGTCTCTGCCGAAAGTGTTATTTACACTGACGGTTGGCCTGACTACAACGGCTTAGTTGATGGCGGTTATTCGACACACCTTAGGGGGGGGGCATCATGATAGCAATGAATTTTCTACTGGCAACCGACATATTAATGGCATAGAACCATTTTGAAGCTATGCCATTAATATGTCGGTTCTCGAAATTTAATGGAGTCTCGAGAAGAATTTTTTTCTGCACTAAAAAGCGACCGAATTTCGTTTCAATCACCGCTCAAAAAAATTTCATAAAATCTTGTTAACAATGCTTAGAAAACAATCACTTCCTTAATTTTGCTTCCTAAGCCGCAAATGTATACTCAATTAGAAATTTAGCCCGCTATTGCTCTAAAAATGAATATGCTTAACCATACTAATTATAATTGAAACTACCAACATTGAGCCGGTAACAACTACAAAGATGCCAAATACCGTTGACAACCTTTTCAGCCAGGCTTCAGGAGCGCGGCATTGCGTCAACTTGTCGAGATCGCCTGAGGCCATCAGTTGATCATACTCTCTAGGCCGTTCATGCTTCAGCTCATCAACGGTAATCGATCCAACAAAAATCACCGGGTCTAAAGGAAATTTGTCTGGACGCAAATGGGTGTTATAGAAATGAATAGTGAAAATAAAGCCTGACGCAAGCAACGCTTCATCACTGTGAATAATCGTGGCAATGTTTAACCCCCATCCCGGTAGGAACTTCGAAAAAATCTCGGGAAACCATAGGGCCAGACCAGAGGAACCGATTACTGCAATACCCCAGAATACCGCCATGAAATCGAACTTCTCCCAGTAGGTCCAATGCCCGTAATATGGGCGTGGTCCGCCAAAAAACCATTTAAACGTGGCAATCATCTCCTTTAAATCATTTAAATTCGGCACGAGCCCTTCAGCATCGAAGATAAAGCCGAGTAATGATTTTCCCGATTCCTTCCATTTTGTATACAGTAATATCATGGTCAGGAAAAAATAGAAGAATGTAACAATGGCAAAGAAACGGTGTAAAGCCCCAAGGACCGTGAAACCGCCGGTCATGAAAGCAATCCATTGCGCCCAGTCTTCCATGGCAAATTTGAGAGCCATTCCGGTTACCGCCAAGGTAAGAAAACTAACGATAACTAAAAGATGGGTCAAGCGTTGAAAAACTGAAAATCTTTCTATATAGAGTGGTTCGCATTTATGCATTTTGGTCGATCCTTCCTTATGGGTTCTTAATCTGATCAATCCGAAATTTAATTAGTCCTTGTCTTATTTCTTGGCCGTAATTTCTTTAAATTTTTCAATTAGTGCTCGAGGTACCCATAGAATGGTGTGCAAGCCAAAGAAAGCAAAGGTGCCGACCAGCAGTCCGGTCATAGCCCAGAAAGTATAGAAAAGATATGGATATTTTTCGCGGTCGTTATGGGTCGCATGGGTAAGATAAGTGGTAAAGCTTTGATTGGCATTTGGGTGACACTTGGCACAGGTCTCAACAATATTTACTGCATTAATCATAGATTTTTCACTTTTTATCGGCATGATATTATGTGAGCCGTGGCAGTCAGAACATTTGGCCGTTTTCTCTCCGCCCCAGAGCATGGAAGCCCGGCCATGATAAGTCTCTAAATAGGTCTCCGACTCATGTGCATGGCAGTTACCGCATTGATCGGCAATGATCAGGCGGAAATCCTTGCGGTCCACCTGGGCTATGGTATGTGAATTATGGCAATCTATACAGATGGGCCGCTTCTTGTCGGTAGTGGAATCGGGATTACCGTGCACCGATAGTTTGAACTGATCCACAATCCCGACATGACACTGGTTGCATGTATCAACAATATTATCCCGGTTTACTGTCGAGTCCGGGTTACTGGCCTTCTGGACGTTATGGGCCGTATGGCAGCTGGTACAAACGGCAGTGACAATCAAGCCATCTACAAAAAGTCCCTTCCCGTGGATGGACATTGAATAATTTTCAATAATATTATGCTGGTTCAGATCATGGCTCTTTGTCATTTCCGTGCCTTCACGATGACAGCGACCACAGGTGAAGGGGATGTTCAAAGGGTAGGTCGAGGCCTCTTTATTGGTCGGCGGCAGGATGTTATGCTTGGTGTGGCAGTCTTTACACCTTGGGGCCATTTTGTCATTATGATCTGAAATAGAAAGTCCGTGCGCACTGTTTTGGTATATTTCACCAATTTCGTCATGACAATTTTCACAGTTGACGGGGGACATGGGGAAAGGATGTTCATCGCCTGCCACATCGGCCTCTTCATGACAAGAGACGCAACCATTGTCCGCATGGATGGTCCCTTTAAAAATTTCAATGTCCATAAAAAGGCTGACTGTTTCACCATTCTTTTCGGTGGTCAAATCTTCATCGCTGTGGCACTCAATACATTCATCGTTGGTCAGAGCCAATGAATTGCCTGGCAGAAGAAAAGAGACTGCGAATAATGCAAAAAAGAACAGTACGATTCTTGAAAGATATTTCGTGATATTGTCCATAAACCCCTCTTGTTTTCGATAAAACATGAATTCTGGATAACGGTTCGGAAAAGTCTTATATCTCTTGATATAATAAATGAATGCCCATTCAGTGAAGTACTTTTGCTAAATAATCAATAAATTGTCAATTAAAAAAAGCGGGTAGTTAAATTATCTACCCACTTTTTTAAAAACCTAAGCATAAAATGTATGATTAAAAAACAAGGGTCATAAAAATCAAAAAAGGCTCAGTTTTCGCCGCCAGTGATCATATAGAGGAGATAATGATACGAGGAAAGGACGGCAAGGATGGTCAACAGGATTAGAGACATATCGACCGCTATCTTACGGTAGTGTCTGACCGGAGTAACCAGATCAGAACGGCGGCCCAAAACTTCAGTCAGCGCCGTTGAAATCCCGAAAAAAGTCCCGCAGATCAAAGTACAATAGATCGCCAGCCCGATGTAACTGTATTCCGGCTTAATAATACAGAAAGGGCAGCGATGAAAAGGCATGGCATAGATATATGATGAGATAACCGAGGTGATCACCGCCAGGGCCAAGCCAAAAAACCATAACCAGCCCGTCGCATAAAGAAAAGAGAGGCTGCTCTGCACCCTTTTCCCCGACAATTTCAATCTCGGTATCCGGTTATTCATCAGCAGGGCAAGACCGAGCAGAACCGCGATGGTTCCGTAATAGAGCCAAAGCATGATGGTTTGGGGCAGGCTGCCCAACAGATTGCCCCCCTCCCCCGCCGCATCACTGAACACCACAGCACAGCAAGAGGTTATTATGTCAGGATCAAGATTGGCGATATAAAGGGTCTGGAAAATAATATCAGCCAGGATGAAGGGGATCAGGAGCAACAGGTAGAGATATTTAATTCTGACCAGAGGGTAGACCTCGGAGCGGATATCTATTTGATGTAGGAGTATCCAGAAACCGTAGAGGAAAAAACCAGCCAGTTTGAGATAGAGGGTCGGCAAACCGAATTCATTGGCCAACAGGGAACCGGTAGCGCACATCGCCCCGGCTATCACCTGACTGTAGCTGTCTGCCGCCAGGATAAAAAGCAGGAGGCTTAATCCTTGGACTGCCAAGGCAAATTCGATCAGGGTCGAAGCCAGCCAGGTCTCGTTTTCGAGACTGATCTGGAGATTGCTGTCGCTGGCCTGGTTCCAGTAGCGAAGAACCCGCACCCCGGTCCGGGCCGCGTTGGCTATCAGAAAGAGGACGACAATACTGCACAGAACCAGGCTGAGACTCCAGGCGCTAAGAAACATCTACCCTGCCATCCGTGACGTCTATTATTCGGTCTATTTCGGGCTTTTCGGTGACCAGCGGATCGTGGGAGGCAATAATAATGGTCTTGCCGGTTTTTTTCAGATCGACCATTATCTGCAAAAACTCCTTACTGAGCTTTGTGTCTAGATGGGCGGTGGGTTCATCTGCGAGGATGATGGGCTGATCGTTGATCAGGGCGCGGGCAATCGCCACCCTCTGCAATTCGCCGCCTGAGATCTGCCCGGCTGGGAAGTTTTGCCGATGACTGATACCGAGCCGCTCGATTAAAACCTTGGCCCGCATGCGTCTTTCTTCGGGTGAAACCCCGAGAGGTAAAAGCGGTAAAGAGATATTCTCCTGCACGGTCAGGTCGGGCAGGATATTGAATTGCTGGAAGATAAAGCCGATGGTCTGGCGGCGATGGATAGTCATGAACCGGTCCGGTAGGCGGGACAGCTGTTTGCCGGCCACGGTGGCCCGGCCACTGGTCGGCGGCAATATGCAACCAATTATCGATAACAGGGTTGACTTACCGGAACCACTGGCCCCGCGCAGACAGACCATACTGTTCGCCTCTATAACCAGATCGACATCATAAAGGGCCTGAACCTCGTTGGGCTGGCCTTGATTATATATTTTATTGACGGACTCCAGTTCGATCATCATAGCTTGTCTTATGGTCTCGTAAAAAGTACCCAAAGGGCTTTGTAGTATAGAGATGGCTTAGTAGCTATCTGCGAAGCCATCTTATTTTACCGCCGCATCTGGAGATATCGTTGAGCACCGCCAGGCCGGTATTACCGTCGCTGCCAAGTACGGCAGCACCGACAAGGTGAAAATTAACAGTACATCCCCCGCTGCGAAGACCGGCAGGATTTTTAACGATGGATGGATCACCGACCAGCCCAACAACACCGGTCTAAACAATGACCCCTCCAGAAATAAAACATGAAAATATGCGGCCGTGCAGCCGATTAGAAAAGCCAGCCCGGCCACCGTCAAGCTTTCCCAGTAACGCAGGGTCAGAATATCGGTGGTCTGCCAGCCCAGCACCTTAAGGATCCCGATCTCCCTTTTTTCTTCAACGGATAGGCCGGATGCCTTATCCCAGGCGAGAATAGCAAAGGCGGCCAAAGCGGCCAGCAGACAGATTGAGGCAAAACCACTGCGCCAACCGAAAACGACCTTGTACGTTTTGAGGATTTGCGGCCGGGTCAGCACCCTGGTGTCCGGCAGTCTGGCGGCGATCTTTTTGGCAATGGTGCTAATTTCGTTGGGGTTGGTTACATAAACAAGGAGATCAGTTGCAAGATTGTCTGGAATGGCGAATAAGTCACGGGCATCATCAAGACTGGTAACCAATAGATCGCCAGTCAACAGGTTGGTGCTCTCGGCAAAAATACCGGTTATCCGGAGGGTCTTCAGGGACAGATCCGGCCTAAACAACGAGAAGGTGCGGCGTCCGGCCAGGTTCATATTGGCTGCCACTTCCCGACCCAGAGCAGCCCCACCCGGTTCTGCATCCGGGTAACTGCCATCAATAACCATCTCCAGTCGTTGGCCTTCGGGCATGGCATTTCGCTCGACACCCATGACCGTGTAATTGGCCCCGGAGGTTTCATCAAAATAATAACCCCATATCCTGGGCACGGCAGCTCTGATCCCGAAGACACCGTCTAAACGGTTGAGATAAGAAAGGGGGATAGATTCCTGGCGACCAGCGGACATTTTTTGAACGACAATCTCGGGAGTTTTTGCCAGCATGGTCTCGGCGATACTGGTAAGGCTGCTGGTCAGGATCTGAAAAGAGGCGACCAGAAAGATAACACCGGCGAACACCGTTATGATCCCCAGATTCTTCATTTTGCGCCGCCACAGGCTAGACAGAGCATAATCAAGAAGATTCAGATGTTTTTCGAAGGCTGGGCTCATAAATATTAATCCTGCGGGGGGGCCCAAAAAGAACCGGTTGGGAAATGCTCCATGGCCCCAAGATGGTCCATGAACGGGGCGATGGGATCGGAAACAGCAGGATGCCTGGTATAACGAGCCTCGGTCGCCAGACAGAGATCGGTCAAACCCAGCCCAGCGGTGACTATGTCATTTAGGTGAGCGGCTGGGCGCTGCACGGTTTCCTGTTGAAAACGGACATGGGCATATAGCGCTGTATCAAGGATAAGCAGGAAGAGTATTATTAAAACTAAGCTGTGGGTAGGACGCATTAGACCCCTATTTTTCCATGCTCTTCATACGGTTGCCAACTCGGAGCCGCTCAATAATTTCAACGGTTATCTCGTCAAAGACCAAAATCTGCTGGCCGTGGTGATCAGTCAAGAACGATTCGGCGGCGGTTTTACTTGAGAAAGGAATCAGCTCATGGCCCATAGGCCCGTGAACATCGCTGCCAACAACAAAGAATGCCTGTCGAGCATCCAGCCATTTAAGGGAATAATAATCTTTGGCCCAGATCTCGCTTATCTTAGCCTGAGCTTGGCCGTTGTATGCGGCAGGATTATGATAATAGGCCATCATATCTTTGACCCCATCAAAGCTGAAAACAATAGAATCGTCATAACGTATCTGGGTTATCCAGACATCGTATTTAGCCACAAACATCCCGCAGACCGGGCAGCGGGTGTCGGGCTTGACTTTGTCAAGAGGGGCGGCTGCCGCCGTTGATATTAAAAGAAATGGTGTGAAGACAAGGAGAAAGAGTGCGAAGCTCTTGTTTATCAATAAAGATTTCACTTATTATACTCCGTTATATTGATTTTATGTGCGATTCAGCACGAATAATCTTAGTCAGATATCACTTGTTCAGCCATTCGCCACCCAGGATCTCATCAAGCTCTGGCTCGGTTACTCCTCCCAGAATGGCACCTTTAATCATATGGCTGGAATTGAGGATTATCGTCTGGGGTTCTACCTTTACATTAAACAATTTAGATATTTTAAGACCATAATCTATAGCAACCGGGAAAGGAATATTAAGATCAGCAGCGAACTTTTTTACCTGGGCTTGATCTGTTGTGGTCGTAATATAGAGAATCATAAGCCCCTGATCTTTATGATTATTGTAATAATCATTAAAAATCGAAGTGTCGGCCTTGCAGAATTTACAATCGGTAATAAAAAAGCGGATCACAACCGGTTGGTTTTGCAGCGCTGACAGCTGGACTTTGTTGCCGGTCAGGTCTTCGAGCAGAAAATCGGGGGCCGGGTCACCTATCTTCAACTTGGTTGGGGCTCCCGAAGAGCAACCACTCAAAGCAAAAAGGATAATCAGAACTGTTACCGTGATTTTTTTCATGCCGACTCGTTTTTAGCGGTTGTCTCGGAAAGTTGCCCGCTTTTCATCAAAAATGTTCTGGGGTTATGTTGGGTCGAAACAAGGCTGCTGTTATGGGTAACAACAAGGAAAGTCGTTTTTTGCTCGGTATTGTAATGCCGAAAAATATCAAGAATCTCCCTTTCGGTTTCTTCATCAAGATCCCCAGTTGGTTCATCAGCAAGAATAATGCTGGGGCGATTTATAAAGGCTCGAGCAATGGCTACCCGTCGCTGCTGACCGCCGGAAAGATGGGCTGGAAAAGCGTTCTCCTTATCTGCCAAACCAACCTGGTCCAGGAGTTCTCTGGCCAACGGGATGTTTTCTGCGGGGTTGGTGCCGGCATCAGCAAAAGATAATGGCAAGAGGACATTTTCAATGGCGGTCAGAGTCGGAATCAAGCTGCCGAACTGAAAAATAAAACCTATCGTCTGGTTGCGCATGATCGCAAGTTGCGCCTCGCTCTGCTGCCAACAATCGACATCATTTATAATGATGCTTCCCGCATCAGGACGGGCCAAGCCGCCAATTAAACTGAGAAGTGTCGTCTTCCCAGAACCAGAGTGTCCGAGAATAGCGACAAAAGCTCCGGCCTCTACAGAAAAGGAAGCATTATCAACGGCCCGCAGGTCTTGGCCTTCCTGGTGGTAAGTCTTAACGAGATTATTACATTTAATTATCATTATAGCCACTTAACAATATAGATTTAATCAGCAAAAAGGACCGCTGGTTTTTAGAATTTTTTAGATTTTAAGTCTAAGAATAGTTTCAGAAATTCACCATGAACAAATCATTAACAATTACTAGCTGATAGAATCGATTTGTGCAAGCTGCTTTTCTGTGACAAAACAGGATGTGGTTTAGCAACATCAAACAAGAATCTATTCCCTAACAGTTGCATTTTTTTAGTGACACGATGTGGTATTTACTCTAAAATATCATTTATTGTTTTTCATTAAACTTTCTTTTCAAGATTAAGATCTTGAAATAGCTTCTTTTTCTACATCCAGCAAATTATCAATTATTTCCTTTTTTCACGGAATGCATAAAAAAAACAATTTTACCTTTTTTTTCATACCACAGTGTGGTATATCACTTCACAAGCTTTATGAATCAGGGGTTGTTTCTTAAAGCAAGATTACTGTTTTAAGTCCGCAGTGGGTCGGCAACAGGGGAACGAAGACTATTCGTTATCCTGTTACTGAACAATTTAATTGAAGAAAGGAGGAAGCATGAAGATTTCAAAAAGGTTATTGGTTGGCTCTATGCTGACAGGCGGTATCGCCTTAGGTGTGTTTTGTCTCAACATGCCGGTAGATGTATCCGCCATGGGTAACAAACCTGCCGCAGAAAAAGCTCCGGCAGCCGCCGGCGCCACCTACGACGCTACTTTATATGTAGCCGGCATGGGCGGCCACTTCGCCAAAGCCGTCGCCACCATCGATCCCTCCGCTGACCAGCCGATCAAGATCAGCAGCCTGACCAAGGTCGATATCGGTACCCGTCCGACCCATCCGACTCATGATGCTCGGATCGACAACAACGACCGCAACACCATGTTCTGGTCGACCTACAAGATCGACAAGGAAGCCGGCGGCGTTCATGTTGGTAAAACCGACCTGAGAACCGGTGAGATCATCCAGGATGTGGTCGTTGATGTACCGGCCAAAGCAACCAACACCAAATCAATGTACTGCGCTTCCGGTCAGTCAAAGGATCATTACATTCCGATCACTATGACCAGCAAGGGCTACATCGACGTATTCACCAAGTCAGATCTGAAGCGTGTTCAGCGGATATTCCTGGAAGGCACCGATGCGGATATCGGCGCTCCTTATAAGTTCCTGCACGGTAATACTAATACAGCAATGACCAAATTGATTATTATTGCCAATATCGCCGACAAGGACCACGGTAAGACCACCGGTAAAGTTGAGCTTGTTGAATTGGATCTTAACGAGTTTACCAAGGGTAATGTCAAAGTTCTGAATCGGAACACTATTGCCGGTACCCCGAAGAGTATTACCTTCCGGGCCTACTACTCGCCTGATGGCTCCATGATTGCCGCTTCCGGTGGTGACGTCATGTTCCTGATCGACGCCAAAACCCTTAAGGTCATCGACACTGAGCCCGTCAGCAGCATCGATCACAATCACGATGCGATTTTCACCCCGGACGGCAAGTACATCATCGCCACTTCCCGCTGGAAGCAGGTCACAGGCGAATGTGAAAACCCCAAAGCTCCTAAAGCCGGCGAATTCACCATGGACGGCGTTCTCAAGCTTTATGATGTAGAGAAAAAACGATTCATTGGCGAACACACCTCTGCCTGCCTTACCTGTCACGATGAGGAAGGTGTAGAAGAGCACGCCATCCTTTGCGGTCTGGATGCCAACTTCAAGTAGGAATTTAACACTTAACCTACTCTGAAATATGTGCTAAAAAGGGAGGGAGCTGAAATCAGTTCCCTCCCTTTTTTTATACTTATTACATGATAAAGCTGAGTTGAGCCGCGCGTTGGCTCAAACGAAACTTATGCCCTTGTGGTATAAATACTGATTAACCAGAACCTAATAAGCTAACTATGACAAAAGAATCTCTGAAGATATATACCCTTGGCACCATTGCCTGGAAAAGTGTCACCCGAAAAATATTCAGAAATATCATCTTGGTTCTGGCAGTAGCCATGCTGGTCTCCCTACTGGTCTTCGCTCTCCTCTTCAATCGGGCCATTAAAGAGGATATCAAGGAAGCCACTCAAAAACTCGGGGCCGACATTGTGCTTGTCCCGGTTGATGCCGTTGAACTGGCCGAGGAATTCATCCTGGAAAGCAATGAAAAGACTTTCTATATGGACGAATTTGTCTATGAATCGATGAAAGAACTGCCCATCGTTGAGCAGGCCACTTTTCATATTTACCTCGACACCCTTGAGTCGGAGTGCTGCAGCATCCTCGAAGGCCAGGTTGTGGCCATCGACCAGGCTACCGATTTTGTGGTCAAGCCCTGGCTGGATACCGACAGGGAATTAAAGGCAGGAGAAGTGTACATTGGCAGTTACGTCCACGAGTTCCTCGGCTTGATCAATACCGCCACTCTTTTCGGAAAAGACATCAATGTGGTCGGTCATCTAAGGGAAACCGGCACCGGCCTTGATCTTGGCATATTCATGCGGAAAGAGGATCTGGATGCGACTACCACTGAAGCAACCGGCCAGCGCAAAGAGAACGAAATCTCCATTGTTTTCCTCAAACTGAAAGAGGGAGTAGATCTTGACGATGCCGTCGCCATGATAAGGAACGTAAATCCTTCGGTCGGCCTGATGACCAGGGGCAGTATCGGCATAGATGTTAGATCAACCTTGAACGACATCATGCGGATATTCACCCTAACCATCCTGATAGCCTCCATTCTGTCAGTATTACTAGCCTGGTCCACTTTTACGGCCATGACCAATGAGAGAAAAAGAGAGGTGGGTATCCTGCAGGCCATCGGCGCCCGTCGCAGTCACATTATCAAAATGTTCCTCGGTGAAGCCGCAATCATCAGTCTGCTTGGTGGAATTATTGGGGTGTTTGCCGGGCACCTGCTGCTTAATTACCTGGCCGCCGACTTCAATCTGCTCAGTCGCTTGGGAGATATATCCATAACCTCTCCCGTCAGTATATTATTAAGTTTCTTGGCGATAGTCATGGGTGGTGGCGCCTGTCTCCTTGGCGCCGTCCTACCAGTCTATCGTCTAGCCAGACTGGAACCATTGTTGGCACTGAAAGAGGACTAGACTATAATTAATGATTGTGGCCGCAATACCGAGATTGCTATGCGCCTATAGGCGCTTTTTCACTCTCTGCACTTAGCTTACGATGCCCTAAAATCTTATTTTTTGACTTTTATATCGTAAGCTTTGATCTTATTTAAAAGCGACGGGAAACTCAATTCCAGCATTTGCGCCGCGCGGGAGCGATTGCCACCAGTTGCTGTCAATGCCCGGCTAATGAGATTCTTTTCCCAGATCCTTTTGGCTTTTTTAAGTGAAAAACCGGTCTGTTCATCAAAACAGATTGAACCATTATCAAGCTGTTCGGCATGGCCTGTCAGGACTTCAATTCCCAATAGCTCATCGTTGCTTAAAACCATCGCCCTTTCGATAATATTTTCCAGTTCACGGACATTTCCTGGCCATTGCTGCCCGATAAGTCCGGCCATCGCCTTGGCAGCAACCCCTTTTACCGATAAATCCAGTTTGTCGTTGAAGCGCTCAATGAAATAATGGCAAAGCGGCGGAATATCTTCGGGATGGTCCCTGAGTGGGGGCATTTTTATGGGCATAACATTCAGCCGGTAGAACAGATCCTCGCGAAAAAGCCCTTGCTTGATCGCATCCTCCAGGTTTTTTGAAGTAGCGGCGACAACTCTGACATCTACCTTGCGAGTCACAGTTGAGCCAACCGGTCGGATTTCATTTTCCTGGAGAACCCGCAGGAGTTTAACTTGGAGTGACAAAGGCAGTTCTCCAATCTCATCAAGAAAGATGGTGCCGCCATCCGCTTCTTCAAAAAGCCCCTTATGGATCCGGTCGGCGCCGGTAAAAGCCCCTTTGACATGACCGAATAATTCACTCTCGAGAAGTGCTTCTGGAATACTGCCGCAATTTACCGGGATCAGGGGCTGGTCTCGGCGGGGGCTGGCAAAATGAATGCCCCTGGCAACCAGTTCCTTGCCGGTTCCTGACTCCCCGGTGATCAAGACCGTCGTGTTATAACGAGCAACCTTGGTTGCCAGTTCAAAAACTTGCTTAAGAGCCTGACTTTTGCCGACCATCCCGGCAAAATTACTCTCACCTTCCAAATAGCGTAACTGGTCACGCAACCGTCTGTTTTCCCGACGCAGACTTTCTCGCTCTTCGGCCTTTCTTAAAGCCATGACAACTTCATCCACCTTGAACGGCTTGGAGATGAAATCATAGG
Source organism: Pseudomonadota bacterium (assembly GCA_030673265.1). Taxonomy (GTDB): domain Bacteria; phylum Desulfobacterota; class Desulfobulbia; order Desulfobulbales; family JAGXFP01; genus JAGXFP01. The sequence continues at coordinate 33,985 of DAOVJK010000001.1, forward strand.
CCCCGCAGTTCATGGCCTCCAGGGCCAAATCGATAGTCCCGTAGGCCGACATCATGATCACCGTCGCGTCACCCCGACAGTCAACAGAGGCTCGGAGAAAATCCATGCCATTCATGTTGGGCATCTTGACATCACAAAGAATAAAATCGAATTCATTTTCTCCCAATAACTCAATGGCTTTCAAACCATCTGCGGCCGTAACAACCGTATAACCGGTGCCTTCGGTCATAATTTGCAACATATGGCGCATATTCTGTTCGTCGTCAATAATCAGTAACTTGCGAATCGTTTGTTTTTTTGACATTTTCCCAACCAACAATCATCTCTTGGTATTTTCAGGCATGGCTGAAAGCGGTAAAGTAATGGTAATGGTAGTGCCTTCACTGTCGCTTGACGCCTTGACCCTGCCTGCCATATTATCAACAATAGTAAAACAGATCGATAACCCCAGACCCGTACCCTCACCCGGCTCTTTGGTTGTGTAGAAAGGATCAAAGATATTCTCAAGGTTGCCGGACGCAATGCCTGGGCCATTATCAATAAATTGAATTTGAATAAACTCCGCCCTATCCTTTTTAAGATTAACGGTTCTGATCGTAATTATACCTTCTTCCTGGCAATCATCACTGGCGCTTTTAATGGCATCAGCGGCGTTCATCAATAGATTAAGAAAAACCTGATTGAGTTGACTGCTTGTCCCGACTACAAAATTATCTTTGGCCGCATATTCGCTGGCAATCGTAATCCCCGCCATCATCGGTTGAACGGTGCAAATTTCCACCACTTCTTTAATCGCTTCATGGACAGAAACTGCACATTGCTGTTCATCCGGCGGCTGCCGGGCAAAATCAAGCAGTTGTCTGATAATAGTGTTGATACGATGCACCTCTATTTCAGCCCGAACGATGAAGTCTTTCTTTTGTTCATCAGAGACAGAGGCTTTCTGTAAGAGATCGAGGTAGCCGATAATGATCCCGATAGGATTACCAATTTCATGGGCAATACCGGCCGAAAGACGTCCGACTGATGCCAGTTTTTCGGACCTAATCATTTCCTGTTGGGTTTTTCGCAACTTGAGGTTGGCTTCTTTAAGATCGGCTATGGTTTCCTGTAATCGACTTCTATCCCGATTTATCCGAGCCAGCATTTTATTAAGGGTAAGTGAGAGTCGGTTGAATTCACCATCTTTTGTTTCCGGCAGAAAAGTAAATTCATCGTCATCGCGGAACTCTTCGGCAGTATTTACCAGACGATTGATAGGTTTAAGCAGCCTTCGGTAAAGCTGATAAAACCCCAACATTACCAAGGCTAGCAGGTTAAATATAAAGTATACAAAAAACATGCGCTGGCTGTTGCGAAGTGATTGATAAATGTTATCTAAATCAAGGGCAACGGCGATGGCCCCGACAACTTTTCCCGCAGCAATAATTGGCCGCGAGACCAACATGTTTTTTCGGTCTGGCCATAAAATGCCCCTGGTTGTACCCGCAAATGAGGACGATGATTTACCTGATTCAATGGACTGGCGCGCATCCCTGGCAAGGATTTCGATAGAATCACAATCCGGACCCGCGCTAAAGACATTGTCTCCCCCGCTGTTTATAACCACGAGGCAGTTGGCCGAACTCTCATCCATGGTCATCGTTAATTGCGCAGGAGACAATCCGGAATCAGATAAGCCTGCAATAAGGACCGGGCCGGAGACAGCAAGCAGTGAATTCCCGGTTTCAAGGCGAACTTTAAGCAATTGCTGGCGCGCCGCACCGACCATAACCAGATCAACCAATAGCATTGCCGCTGCCAGAATAAGCAGCAAATTCAGGATAATGCTTATTTTAAGTCCCTTTGGATACATAAACCGAACCGGAATAATGAGCGACAAACTGCGAATAACAAACAGACATAGTTAATAAGCCGAAAGTATGACTGATAACATCAATGAAATTATTATGCCACTTCATCATGACTTGTAAATGGTGAAGCGCCAAAATCTACTAAACTTTTTCAGAACGATTGTTTTGACGGTGAGTTTTGGGCATAGCGATAGCTTGACTATGCCGGTTCACGAAGTAAAATGATTCACTCGTAACTTTGATCATGATAACGGAGAATAGTGATGGAATCTTTTGACGAATTATTGGAAAAATCAACCGCGATTCATGGCCATGTCTGTGCCGGACAGGTCATTGGGGTCAGGATGGCCATGCTGGGTCTGAATGAAATCGGTATTTCGGAGCCACGTGGGCTTGATCGCAAGAAATTTTATGTCCTGGTCGAGATTGATCGCTGTGCAACCGATGCTATTCAGACTGTCACCGGTTGTAGTCTTGGCAAGCGCTCCCTTAAATGGCTTGATTTCGGGGTCATGGCCGCCACTTTCGTAAATCTCGAGGATGACCGGGCTGTCAGGATTACCGCCAGAGAGGAATCCCGTGAAATCTCGAAAAAGTATTGCCCGGAAATCGAAGATAAATACAAGCGCCAATTGGAAGCCTATCGCATAATGGCCGAGGATGAACTCTTTACCATCCAAAAGGTCCGGGTAAATATTCCGGCAGAAGATATGCCGGGACGCCCCATGAAAAGAGTTCAGTGTGAAAAATGCGGTGATTGGGTCCAGGACTGCCGTGAAATAGAGAAAGACGGACTAACCATCTGCCGTTCCTGTGCGCAGGGCCGCTACTTTGAATTGATCTAAGATACCAGCAAAGATCTGCTCAGGAGAACAATAAATTGCATAAAACGATTCCGATTGATGAGGCAGTGGGCATGGTCTTGCCCCATGATATTACAGAAATCAACAAGGTTGATGGTTTCAAGGGCCGGGCTTTCAGGAAGGGCCATATCATCCAGGCTGAAGATATCCCCCGCCTGAAGAATCTGGGCAAAGAGAATATCTATGTCCTGGAACTCAGTCCGGGCGATATTCATGAGAACGAAGCGGCTGATTTGCTGGCCGCTGCTCTGGCCGGTCCCGGCACCTCGATCAGCGGTGAACCCGTTGAGGGCAAGCTGAATATAGTCGCGGCGACAACGGGCTTACTTAAGGTAGACACTGACGCTCTGTATCAATTCAACCTGCTGGGCGAGGTGATGTGCGCCACCCTCCACAACAACACCATGGTCGAAAAGGGCTTACAGGTCGGCGCTACCAGGCTTATTCCTTTGGTCGGCAAGAGAACGATGGTCAATAAAGCCTGTAAAATTGCCAGCTCCACCGATGGGGTTATCTCGGTCCGTAAGTTGCCCAGCCTCAAAGCCGGCCTGGTCATTACCGGCAACGAGGTTTTTCATGGCCGGATCAAGGACGCCTTCGAACCGGTCCTCCGTGAGAAATTAACCGCCCTTGGTTCAGAGGTAATTGAGGTTCGTTTTGCCCCTGACGATATCCCGACAATTGCTGATCAGATTAAAGGTTGTCTGGATTCTGGTGCTGAAATCATCATTACCAGCGGCGGCATGTCGGTCGATCCCGATGATGTCACCCGCCAGGGCATAAAAAAGGCCGGCGCCACCGACATTGTCTACGGAACTCCGGTGTTACCAGGGGCCATGTTCCTGGTCGGCAAGATCGGCAAGATCCCGGTATTGGGCCTTCCGGCCTGCGGAATGTTTCATCGGACCACCGTCTTCGACCTGATTCTGCCCAGGGTAATGCTTGGCGAAAAAATTGACCGTGAAGAACTGGCCAGGATGGACCACGGCGGGCTGTGCCGACAATGTAAAATATGCAAATATCCGATCTGTGATTTCGGACGCTAAATGACCAGAGATCTTAATGTGACCCCATCTTCGCGATAAAGTTCAACCGGATGGATTTCTAAAGATGGCTGGCCAAGGATCAGCCACCGGTCTACACCTCATCTTTGTCTTTACCGGTCGGTAAGATAATCGTGAAAGTTGTGCCATCACCGGCTTTGCTGGTAACTGTTATGGTTCCGCCGTGACGCCGGATGATTCCGTAGCTGACCGACAACCCCAAACCGGTTCCCATCGCCACCGGCTTGGTGGTGAAGAACGGGTCAAAGACCCGTGGCAGGTCATTCTGCTTAATGCCCTGGCCGTTGTCGCCAAAGCTTAAGACAACACTATCTTCTCCTGCCTTGGTCTTGATGGAGATTACCCCTCCCTTCTTGCAGGCATCGATGCTGTTGTTGATCAGGTTCATGAAGACTTGTTTGATTTGATCAGAGACGACCATAACCGGCGGCAGCATGGGATCGTATTCTCTTTCAACTTCTATATTATTACGCGCCAGGTTTTGGCGGGTGAATATGACGATGTCGTCGATGACCAAGTGCAGATTGGTGAGGGTCTTTTCGCCAGAGGATGGGCGGTTGAAATCCTTCAGGTTCTGCATCAGGTCATTCATCCGGGCGCATTCGTCGAGGGCCATGCTGACCATTCGAGCGTTGCCGGCCGGGAGAGCCTCCTGCTGAGCAACAGAGGTCAGGACCGCCTTGATCCCGCAGAGCGGATTGCCGAATTCGTGGGCGATGGAAGCTGCCATGCTGCCGGAGGTGGCAAGCTTTTCGGCATGGAGCAGTTGGGCATGGGTCTTTTCAAGGGCCAGGGTTCGTTCTCTTATCCGCTCTTCCAACTGGTCCTGGATTTCACGCAACTCTTCCTCGGTCTCTTTTCTCGCTCTGATCTCGGCCTCAAGGCCGTCACTATAGGCAGAGAGCTCGGTGGTAAAGATGGAAAAGGAATCTTGCAGCAGCTTGATCTCGTTGGCTGATTGCTCTTCGGCTTGTGCCGTCCCGTCTTTTTCGCGGCTATACCGTCTGCCCAGTTCGATGATTTGGGCGGTTATCCCGGCCAGCGGTGAAATGGTGATTCTGATCAGGATAAAACTGGCCAGGATGAACAGAATGATTCCGAGCATTGCGACCCGCAGATTATAGGTTTTGAGCTGATCTGCAAGAAAATAGATCTTTTGGTGGGGTTGAAAATAAACAAGAGTCATACCCAGACCGTTATAGCTGAACTTTCGATAGAGGAAGGTGTCGCGGTCGCTTTCCATTTCCAGCCAGCCATTAACCATGGTGCTTTTTTTGATTCTTTCGATGATTTTTTTCACAGATCCGGAAAAATCCTGTCTGGTATCGTCGGCCTGGAGGATTACTTCGCCGCTTTCCGAATTGATCAGCATGATCTTGCCCATGGCCGGGAGAGAATCCTCCAGGATATCCTGGACCGGCTGGGAATAAATCCTGAGCCAGAGAACCCCGGCAACCCCGCCGGTTTGCCGGTTTTTGAGCGGCACCGACAGATCCAGGAATGGCAAGGCAAAGTCGGGATCATTCTTCGAGTAGGCAAAGTATGGCTCCATCTGCAGCAGCGGCTTCTGATAGAGAGGCTCGTAAAATAGACTTTGGCGGGGAGGATTCGATTCACGCAGATCCTGGTACTTACTGGCCCGCAGCCATTCTCTGCCATTGGTGGTAATCGCCGAGATCTCGGTAAAGGCAGCGTCATGGTAGAGAAAATTATTAAGATTTTGCCTGGTCTGCTCCGGTCTGGTCTGGTCAATAAACTTGCTCCTGGCCATTAGGCGCAGTTCGGTCTCGCTTTCCGTAAGGAAATGCAGGAAATCCTTTTCAGTTTGCCGCAGTTCCTTGCCGGCCTCCTGGCGGTAAAGTTCGGTCAGGTGATTGGAAAAAAGGCTGGTCGAAAGGTAATGATAGGCAACGGCAATCCCCAAAAAAGGCAGCAGTGAAGCCATGAAAACTTTAGAGGCCAGCTTCATTGCTGATGCTCCCGGACGATCTCGGCCTGATTGATTATCTGGGCGGGGATTTTAAGATTGAGATCGGTTGCGGTTTGCAGGTTGATCATATATTTTTCGACATAGAGGAAGACCGGCAATTTCCCCGGAGGCCGGCCCTGCAGGAGCTTGGTGACGTACTCAACCAGCTTCGGGGTTACAATCTCCTGGTCGATAACCGGGCCGCCCAGCAGACCGGCTTCGATATGCCGGGAAATCTGGCCGATGACCGGTAGCTGCAGCTGCTGCTGCCAGAAGACGATTTCGCTAATGTCCTCTTTGGTGATCGCCGGGGGGGAGAGCAGGATAAAATCATTACGTTGCTTCATTTCGGTCATAAGCGGGCCGATCTCGGCGGTGTTCGAAAACAACTGGAATTCAGCGGTCAACCCCACTTGGGAAGCAAGCCTGGCATTGCGTTTTAAACGTTCTTTCAAGTTGGATTCAGCCCGGGCGAGGAGACCCAGATGTCTGGCTCCGGGGATCATTTTCTGTGATTTCCTGATTATTGAACCGGCGGAGGATCTGATCACCCCGGTAAAAAGATTGCTGATCTCCTCGGGTATAATGGCGGCGGACTCTTTGGTGGAAATGAAGCAGACCGGTGTTTTCAGGTGCGGCAAACTGGTCAGCATGGGAAGCACGTTGCCACTGGCAAAGAAAAGGTTGGCTTCATTGGCGAGTTGGCTGCTGATCTTTTTCTGCCGATCCTCGCTGAGATCACCACTCAGGTCTATCTCGAGGAGGCGCAGGTTTCGGCCTTTGATATAACCCTTTGCTGCCAAGGCATCGAGCAGAGGTTTCAGAACTGGTTCGGGGGTGCTTTTTGCGACACCTATGACAAAGTCACCGGCCACCGGGGACCTGTTATTCCAGACCTTCTTTACGCGGTCGCTGGCGATACCGACAATTTCCGCCTGGTCGACAGTCTCTTGCGGGATGACGCCCCCCAACCGAGCGACCGTGCCGAGGTTAACGACAAATTTGTCCTGCAGATGCCTGATCGGTAACCGCCCGGCCGGGCGCCCCCGGAGAATTTTGGCCGCGTAATCGGCCAGGTCGGGGATCAGGGTCACGTAATCAACGGTCGGTCCCCCCAGAATCCCCTTTTCGATATGGTCTTTCAGAGAACTGATAACCGGCATTTTCAGGCGGTTCTGGATCGTGATCAGAGCGGCCAGTTCTGCCTCGTTACGAAGTGAGGGGGGTAGGATTAATACTGCACCAGCCCCTTCCGCCTTGAATTCATGCATGGCCCGCTCAAGATCATCACGGCTGGTAAAGGTTTTAACGAGCAGTTCGATACCGATCTTCTCGCAGACTTTCCGGTAGATCTGGGCCTTTTTCTGCAGAGAGGAACCGGCAAAGAAAATCATACCCAGTTTGTGGTGCTGCTTGGGTGGCAGCATTTGGGTCGCCCCGGTGAATATTGAGGAGAGATAACCCCGGTAAAAGCCGGTGGTGGTTTCTTTCATCTCCGGCGGAATCATCGCGCTCTTGTTGTTGAAGCTGACGAAAAGCAAGGGGGTCCTAATCCTGGCCGCCAGCAGGGTCGGCAGTTGGGAGCCGGTGGTGAAGAAAAGATCGCAGCGGCTGGCGATCTGCCGGCGGATCATCTCTTGGTTTCCTCTGGTTTTGGAGAGATCGATCTGAACTATCTGCAGGTTTTCGCCGGCCACCAGTTCTTTTTTCTTCAGGGCAGCAATAAATTTCTGATAGGTGGGAGAAGTCTCCCCGGCTGGTATTCCCAGCCGATAGATTTCTGCCCGCAGGGTCGTTGCTGAGCCTGCCAACAGGCCGGTTATTACCAGCAGAAACACAAATAAATTGATCGTTCGCAAAACCATACTCCCTAAAGTATCTCAGGTTAAGTGGCAAGAGCAGCCTTGAAGAGTTTTACCGCTTATCCGGCACAATAGCAGCATCAGGTCAGGCTGCTGACCGTTGTTTCTGAATATCTCCAGGAATATCTTGATGAATTTTGTTGTCGAATTAACCGCAGATTCTGGGAGCAGGAGTTGCCTTTAAGGTAAAATACATAATTTATGCACGTGCCTTTAAAACAGTAGCTGAGTTTCTCTTAGAGCCATTAACTTAATTATCCTGTCCCCTGACCAATAGCCATGAACGGACAGCAACGCGCCCGCTCTCTTTTTCCTGGGCTCTGATCATTACCCGGTTGAGTTTTCTCGACAATTTCCTGCCGCCCGGCGCGGTAAGCATGTTGCCTTCAAGTCGGGGAGCCAGCCAACCAAGTTCACTTACATAGATCTTGAAGCTGGACCTTATATAACGCTCGGGATTGAGGATGCGAGCGCCAAAAAGAGCTTGGGCTTCTTCAACATCTCCATATGCTGGTGTAAGATCAGTTATCGGTAGATCAACCCTCTGGAGAATTTCCTTGAAGTGTTTTATTGACGCCCACTCCTGCCCAAGAATAGGCTCCCGGGATATCATATAAGGTTTGGTTGCCATGCTGATTGAACCGGGGTCCTGGGGCAGAACCGCCTCATAACCAAGCTGCCGGGCCTCATCCATCAGCAACTGATTGTATTCCCCGTAGGGAATCGCAAAAAACTTGGGCTTGGTTCCCAGTTTCTTGTGAATTATTGTGGAATTTTTGACAAGATCATCACGGATCCAGCGGCGGTACTCAATATCGTTAAAGCCTTTAGGCCGGTCGGCCATCCGGCCATGGGCGTAGCTATGGTCCTGGAAATCCACCCCACTTTTTTGCATCTCCCGAACCTCATCCCAACTCATATAGTTTGAGAAACCGCCATCAATGCTCTTCGCATTAATAAAAACCGTAAAGGGATATCCGAATGATTTAAGAATCGGCCAACCATTGCGGTAAACACTTTTGTAACCGTCATCAATGGTGATAACTACAGCTTTGGCCGGCAAAGTCTGGCGCTTATTCAAGGCATCAACAAGCTCAGCCAGGGAAACGACCTGGTAATTATTGGCCGCCAGATATTCCATCTGTTTGCGGAACTGTTTAATACTGACGTTGGTGGTTGGATATTTACTTACCCCGAAGTGGTGATAGATAAGAACTGTTGCCTCAAGGGAGGGAGCGGGTTGGGCATAAGATAGTGGTTGAAACAGCCAGAAACAGGCGATAAGCAAGAACAAAATAATCCGGGGAACCTCCTGGGCGGCTTTAATGGCAAGCATCGGGTTAAACGGCCTTTATTCCTTCTCGCATGGTAAATTTAAGAACTTTTATATCCTTGTACTGGATTGGTTTATCCACCAGGAAACATTTGTCGTATTGTCTGAGATTGTTGTATTGAATAAAATTTTTGACCTCCCATACATAAATATCGCGGCGCTCTGAATAATTCAGCAGACCGTCAGCCAGTTTAAGAGGGTTCATGGTGTGCTTCCTGATCTCACGGAAACGGCGGTAGGCCGGCAATCTATTCAGGGTCAAAATATATGCCCTGATCGAGTCGAGAATAGAATCGTACATTGCCACCTTATGGCCCTTGCCATCATCACGATCCCTGGGCACAAGACCTTTGCCGGACCAGGTCCAGATGCCAAACAGATTATTACCCTCATTTGCAAACCGGGAAGTTGCCCATGAAGACTCTATTGCACCCTGGGCCATAATCATGCTTAGCGGGACCAGATCAATACGTTTAACCATTTCAGTGGCCAAATTTGTTCTGTATTTTCGGGTCAGCATCATGACAAACTCGATTTCATCCATGGTCAGGACTCTTCCCCAGGCGCCATAATCATCAGAAAAAGTTAACTGCGGATTTCCTTTAGGGAGCTTGGCTAAAATAGCCCGTAACAACCTTCTTTCCTCTCTGATCTCGTTTAGAGCGGTGAGGGCAACCGGTAATAATCCATGGAAAAAAACTCGTTTCTTGACACTGGTGGCAAAGGCCTCAATGTTAGCGGGATAGGAAGCGAATAAAAGAGGCGACACCGCGCCCACTTTATCAATTTCCCACAGATCATTCTCTTTGAGAAGGCCAATCATCTCCTCACCAGTGGAAACCATGAGCAGGTCGGAGCTATCTGCGTAAATATCGTCGGGAATTCGGGTATTATTCTTAAAGATAAGCAGAGTACTGATCACACCGATTATGACGGTGAGCATCACGGCTGTTAATGCCTGAACCGTGAGACGGTCCACCTCAAGGTTGCCGAAAAACATGATTTGAGCGCCTTCAAGACCAGTAATATTGTTTTTGTTTTTGGTCATGGCATAAGTCTGACAACTATTTTTATGGTCAGGGGTTTCACTCATATCTGGTGGTTGGAAGCTTGATAAGCAGGAGTTTGAGTGCATCATGCGAAGAAGTGAATTTATTTGACCGCCAATACAACTAACTGGATAAATTATTGGTTCGCAAATCTATTTAGTTAAACGAAATCAGGTTTCGCTTTGCATGACCTTAAAAAAAAATTGAGTATTTTTACTTAATTTTCATGTGATAATCAGCTATCATATCATACTTTCATAAAATTATAAACTAATGCATTTTTCAATAATTGCCAGGAATGCCCAAGGAGAATTAACATGTCACTTAAAAACTTTTTTGCGATCCTTTTTGTCCTGCTGCTTTTTCCTTTAACTGCCAGTGCTGAACCAGAGACTGACGCCCCCAGATCTCCCCTGATTATAATGGAAACCTCCATGGGCACCATCAAAATTGAATTATTCGACAAAGAGGCCCCTTTGTCCGTTGAAAATTTCCGTAATTACGTCAGACAAGGCTTCTATAATGGTCTGATTTTTCATCGCATCATTCCTAAATTCATGATCCAGGGCGGCGGTTTTGAGCCAGGGATGAAACGACGCACTCCTACCCAGCCACCGGTAGCTAATGAGGCTACCAACGGTTTGAAAAACAAACGCGGCACCCTTTCCATGGCCAGAACCGGCAGGATTCATAGCGCCACCAGCCAGTTCTTCCTCAATGTCGTCGACAACATCAGTCTCGACAATCGCGGCACCCTGCCCCACCAATTCGGTTACGCGGTGTTTGCCAAGGTTGTGGAAGGCATGGAAGTAGCTGACAGAATCGTCGCCAGTCCCGCTACCACGGTTTCTTCCGGAGCAGGGCAATTCAAAAATGTACCCAAGCAAGATGTGGTGATAATCAAAGTGTACGAAGAGGACGTAAACGAATAATCTTAAGAAGTTACTTACCTTGACATGTTATATCGTTCACTATTTGCAAATATCGCTAAACATCAAGGCAACGACCGAAAAAAGTACTCAACATCAAAAAAAAGCCCGCCTGAGTATTCAGGCGGGCTTTTTGAATTTTTTATCCTAGATTATTCTAACAAGATATTTTTACTTTTCCCCATCAAATAATCCTGGCGGGTTATCTTCCACCTTTTCTTTCGGAGTGGTCTCTGCAACACGTCTAACAACTCGCGAAGAAACTCGCTTCCCTTTGGCAGCGGCCCCTTTAATCAGGCATTCATCCAGATTTAAGTCCTCAAAATTTCGTTTTGCCCTCTTATTGGGAGCGAAATGGGCTCGGATCCAAACTCCTTCGCCAGTCTTGAGAAAGAGGATTTTCGAACGCTTGTGGGCGGCAAACAGCCGGTATTCCTTTTCAAGAATAAATTTGGGCATCCTAAATCTCTTGACATAGGAGATATTATCCACGCCATCACGATAAATAATATTGAAAAGTAATTTACTGTTGATCTTACCGACCCAGACCAGATCATACCCAACAAATATTTTGTCCGAGACATTAATCACCCGATAGAGGCCCTCACGACTGATCATCAGGATCTTATCATATTCAGAGCATGAAAAGGACGCCTGCTCATCCGCCTTTACCTGATGACCAAGAAAACCGCTGTCAGGATCATAACCGACAGTCAGGTTAGACAAGGCAACCTCGCGGACCTCTACTTCACTGAAGGTCTTGATTTCAGTGCGGCGCGGATATTGTTCGCCATATTTAGCAAGCAGTTTATCTATATATTCGATCGCAAAACCAACCATATCCTTAAGGCTGGTCTCAATCTCTTTAATCCTGCGCCTGATATCTTTGATATCTTTTTTCTTCTTGTTAAGGTCATACCTGGAGATTCGTTTGATCCTGATCTCCAACAGTCGTTCGATATCTTCCCTGGTCACATCCCGGACCAGTTTTTTACGGAATGGCAGAAGAGATTGGTCAATGGTTTCAATTACGGCTTCAAAGGACTTGCACTCCTCAATATCTTTATAAAGCCTTTCCTCAATAAATATCTGCTCAAGCAGATGGGCATGGAGCTTTTCCTTATTGCGCTCAAGATCAATCTGCAGCTCTTTCTCAAGGTCATCTTTTAATTTGACGGGGTTGTAGGCCAGGACCTCATTGACCCCGATGATAACCGGTCGTTTGTCCTTGATGATGGTTAAGTTGGGGCTGATCGAAACTTCACAGTCAGTGAAGGCGTAAAGGGCGCGGATGGTCTCAGCTGCATAGATACCGCGGGCCAACTTGATTTCAACCTCGACATTCTCGGCGGTATAATCGTTGATTGACATGATCTTGATCTTGCCGGCCCGGGAGGCTTTCTCAACGCTCTCGATCAGAGACTCGGTCGTCGTCGAGTGGGGTATCTCCCGGATGGTGATGGTCTTTTCGTCCTTCTCTTCGATCCGGGCCCGGCACTTAATCTTGCCATTGCCCTGATTATAACCACTTACATCGACCAGCCCTCCCTTGGGAAAGTCCGGATATATCTCAATATCTTCGTCCAACAGGATCTGCTTCTGGGCCGCAAGTAATTCCTGGAAATTATGGGGCATGATCTTGGTGGCCATCCCGACGGCAATACCTTCGGCCCCAAGCAGCAACAGCATCGGCAGCTTAGCTGGCAGGGTAATCGGTTCTAACATCCGGCCATCATATGAATCGGTGAAATCAGTCAGGTCCCGGGCGACCATGTTCAATCGGGACCTGACTGATTTTACCGATTCATATGATGGCCGGATGTTGGAACCGGTTACCCTGCCGGCGAAGCTGCCGATGCTGTTGATGCTTGGCGCCGAAGGTATTGCCGTCGGCATGGCCACC